>CAYPSH010000201.1:0-3772 GCA_964413445.1 uncultured Acetatifactor sp. | reverse complement strand
CTGCCTGTGGCAAGTGCCTGCAGCGCCGGGACGAAGGGGCCGCATCTGCTTCCCACGATGCTGATCTCATTGACTGCAACAGTACTCAGGGGCAGTGACACCTCCCCTGCATAGGTACTCTTCAGCACGATCGTTCCCTTCTTCCGCACCAGCTCCAGTGCCTGCAAAATGCCGGAGGGAGACCCGGTGGCCTCCACCACGATCTCGTAGCCCTCCTTTTCCCTCTCCATAGTGACATCCGCGTAGGGGCGGAAAAGCTCCAGCTTATCCGGATGCTTGCCGATGACCGTCACACGCTTTCCCCTGGCGCACATGGCCTGCACCACACAGTAAGCAAGCCTTCCGTCGCCCAGCACTGCAACATTCTTCTCCGGCCCTAACAGCACCTGCGTCATGATCTCAAAGGCAGCCGCCAGAGGCTCTGTGTAGATTGCCTTTTCCGTCGGAAGTTCCTCCGGCACAGGATGCAGCAGGGAAGTGTCAATGGTCATGTACTCCGCGAAACACCCGTCCTTGTCATGCATTCCCAGCACGCGCCTGTTGGCGCAGTGGGTAGACCGCCCGGTCCTGCAGTAGATACATTCTCCGCAGGAAGCGTTCAATTCGCCCACCACCCGTTTTCCGATCAGTTCCGGCTTCTCCGACTCCTCCACGATCCCTACGAACTCATGTCCCATGACACCCCGGAAATCCGGGCGATATCCCTTCAGGATTTCCTTGTCCGTATTGCACACCGCCGCCGTCAGAACTCTCACCAGACTTTCCCGGGGCGTCGGGACGGGTTTGGGTAAATCCTCCCGATAGACCGCCTTCTGTCCGTCAAAATAAATGCCTTTCATACAAACCATCGCCTTTCTGGAATCCGAAAATGCAGGACTCCCCTGCAACGCCAAATGTATACCTTTAAAATTTATATTGTTTTGCAGGAATTCCTGCATAAAACCCTGCTCAGGGCGACTCAATCCTGCAGATACCCGTCGCTGTCAAACTGTATGCCGAAGCCTGAACTGTATTCGTTCACCCTGTCCATAATCCTCTGCGCTTCGCTTCCCGAAGCGGGTGTGGGTTTATAGTCGTTGACATAGGACACCGAGCTGACCGAGCAGGGGATCACACGGATCCTGGCGTCATCCTGCTTTTCCCCGTTTTCAAAGGTAAAGGTCTGCTGGAAGATAATACAGTCCTTATCGGACGGGTTTCTGTTGGCGCCGAAGCAGAAGTTGCCCAGGCTGTACACAATGAATTTTCCCTGATATTCCTCAATCCCCTGTATCACATGGGGATGGCAGCCGATGACCAGGTCAGCTCCCCAGTCAATGCATTGTCTGCCGAGACTCATCTGGTTTTCCTCCGGGTAAAATTCCCGCTCTATCCCCCAGTGACAGCAGGCGATGATCAGATCGACTTCCTCTTCCTTTAACTTCTCGATCCCTTTTTTGAGAATGTTCCCCACCCAGTCTTCCTGCCCCACGGCGCTGGCCGACACATACCCGATGCGGATCCCCTTCGTCTCATAGATACCCACATTGGCGTCATAGGCATAGACAATGCCCTCGTTCTCCACCGCCTTCACCGTGTCATCACAGCCCTGTTCAAAATAATCCAGACGGTGATTGTTCCCCATGCTCACCGCCTCCACGCTGCCGGCGGTCAGTATCTTCGCATAGGAGGGGTCTCCGCTGATACAGTAGGTCTTGTCTGTACGCCCCTCACTAGCGGTGGTCAGCGGACCTTCCAGGTTCACCAGCGTCATATCATCCGCACTGAAAATATCGAAGACATTTTCAAAAAAATAACTGTCATCCTGCTCGTTTTCATAGGTCTCTCTGAAGGAGCTGCTGTAGTCCTGCCCCAGATAATTTCCCATAGTCACATCTCCGGCCGCGGAGATCGTGATCTCAACGATGTTCTCCTCCGGGTCAGACTCAGACTCCTCCGGGGGCTCTGCCGCAGACTCTTCCGACGGCTCTTCCGAAATCTCCTCTGAAATATCTTCAGGAATATCTTCAGAAATCTCTTGCGAAATTTCCTCTGAGGACTCCTGTGAAGATTTCTGCACCGTCTCCTTCATCTGCACGGGCTCCGGCGTTACAATAGGACTTTTTCTCTCCTCGTTTTCCTCCGAAAATTCCTGCTTTCCGGCTTCGACGGCATAGACACTTGCTCCGCTCTCGGCAACAGGCACAGATATGCTGATGTCGTCTCCGCAGGCTGTCAAAAGAACGACGCTTCCCACCGCCAGAAGCAGGGTAGATGCCCTTCTCATCATTTCCCCTGCCCTCCGCTGCCAATGCAGCATCACATTAACGCTTCTTCAACATCCTCTTTTCTATTTCCGCATAAATCTTCAGCACGATAAACGCCTCCACGATCAGAGCCACCGTGCACAGAACGCTGAGCCAGCCGGTGAAGCTTCCCATGAGGGCGATGGTTATGTCCGCCACCACGCCGAAGCCGATGGTCAGCCAGCCGCAGCACTGATTGTATTTCTTGATATCCGTCACCTCGATGGGCCTTTTGTTATAAACGGTAGTCCGTTCTTCCGAGCTCAGGATCTTGATTCCGACATACAGGCACATCACCCCTACAAAGACAAAAATAATACTGTTCATAATATTTACCTGCCCTTTCTCTATTCGCCATATATCTTTTCTTTTAAATACTTTTTGTTTGCGTCAAAATCCACTTCCAGCACAGCCATTTTCCGGATCGTGGCATCCTTGTAGGTACCCGGCTGGGGGATGCTGTCGGACACGATCTCATAGGTGAGGAGCTTTCCCGCCATCAGGCTTAAGCGGAAGCACTCTCCCTGCGACAGATTGGTGGTCAGATTCGGCATCAGCCCGTCAATGACCTCCGAACCGTTGGTCATAAGGGACATGGGCAGTTTTTTCAGCACCGCCGTCATCACCTTTCTCTGGCGCTCCGTCCTGCCGAAATCCGTTCCCAGATAGCGGTTCCTGCAATAGGCCAGTGCCTGAGGTCCGTTTAAGTGGATCAAGCCGCTGACGGAGGTGTCCAGGTTGTCTGTGCCCTGGGGTCTGTCCAACAGCATATTATATTCCACCAGATAGCCGTTGACGTACTCCACTTCCTCCGAAGTCAGCTCCAGCTCCACACCGCCCACGGCGTCCACCAGATTTGCGAATGCCTCGAAGTTCACCTGCACACAGCGGTTTACGGTGATATCAAAATTTTTTTCCACCGTCTCCATCAAGAGCTCGGCCCCGCCGAAGGAGTAAGCCGCATTCAGGCGGTTTCCGTCATGACCCGGGATCTCCACATACATATCCCTGAGCAGGGATGTCAGATAGATGGTCTTCGTCCTGCTGCTGATGGAGAGCAGGATCATGGCGTCGGAACGCCCGTCCTCCCCGTTCTCCCTGGAATCATTTCCGATCAGGAGAATGTTCACCACACCGTCCTCCTTCATCGGAAGGTCCGCCACAGAGGAAATCTCCTCAAATTCAAGCTTATTATACACTATTCCCACCAGACTGTACAAGCCCGCAGCCAGCAAAGCCACAACAAGAATGAGCGCAAAAAGTACCTTTTTCAGACGGGATTTTTTCTTCCGTCTTTTCTTTCTGCCGGATCCCGCTGTCCGGTCGTTTTGATTTCTGTCTCTTCTGTCGTAGTCTCTTTCCCGACTGTTTGTGTTTGGTTTTCTGTCTCTCCTGTCAGAGTCCTTTGCGCGGCCGTACTGTCCTGCATTTCCTCTGTCTCCGGATCTTGCCGCACGCCGTCCTCTTTCTTCCTCAAACTCAGGACT
>CAYPSH010000200.1:0-3821 GCA_964413445.1 uncultured Acetatifactor sp. | reverse complement strand
TGCCTTGTGATATCCTTTCCCGTCCGCAGCTGGCTGACGGTCAACGGCAAGTATATTGAGGTTGCGGGGGAGAAGGTTTCCCGCGTTGAGTTTGACTACAATTATAATGTAGCGTTAAACAGCTATGCAAATCAGTACGGCACCTATCTGTACTATATGGGAGTAGACCTGTCGGCTGATCTTTCCACACAGATGTACACGGACAGCCTTTCCTTTCAGGATTTCTTCGAGGAGATGGCCGTGGACAATATCAAGCAGAACAAGGCTTTAAAGGCGGAGGCAAAGGCAGCAGGCTTTACCTATGATGCCACCGAGGACTATGAGGATTACATGGAAACCCTGAAGGAGGCGGCCGACTCGGCGGACATGACCGTGAAGGAATTTGTAAAGACAAATTTCGGTACCTATGCCACCACCTCCCGTCTGAAAAAGTTTATCAAGGAAGGCTTTGAACTTTCCGCTTACTATAATTCTGTTGCGGACAGCAAGGCGGCATCCGACGAGGAGGCTGAAAGCTACTACGAGGAGAACAAGGACACCTATGATTCCGTAGATTACCGCATTAATGTCATCTCAGCGGAACTTCCCACAGAGCCTACCGAGCTGGCTGACCCGGTGGAGGAGACTGCGGCGGATTCCACATCTACAGACAGCTCATCCACAGAGAGCACTTCTGAGGAAGAGGAAGAATATGAGCCTTCTGAGGCTGAGATCGAATATGCCATGAGCGTGGCGGAGGAAGAGGCAAACGAAGCCCTGAAGACCATTGCCACAGACGGAGACCTTCAGGAGAACAAGCAGCGCTCCGACCTGGCATCCAAGATCCGTGACTGGCTGTTTGACAGCGAGAGAAAGACCGGAGATACCACGATCATTGTGGATGACACGAATTATCTCTATTATGTGCTCGCATTTGAGGATCGCTATCTGGACCAGACACCTACAGTTGACACCCGTGTCATCATCCTTGACGGGGAGGACGGAGACGCAGTCCTGGACGAGTGGAAGAGCGGCGATGCCACAGAAGACAGCTTTGCAGAGATTGCGGACAAGTACAACAGCGACGATATCACCACCGTGGAAGGCGGTCTGTATGAGTCTCTGTCCACCAGCAGCATTGCGGAAGATCTGGCAAACTGGCTCAATGATTCCAGCCGTGTGTACGGGGACACCACAGTGATCACTCCCGAGGAGGAGGGTTATACCTATGTCCTGTACTACATCGGAACGGAGAGTCCGGAATGGATGGTAGATGTCAAGAGCACTCTGCTCTCCCAGACGATGAGTGATTATCTGGATGGGATCACAGAGGACATTGAGGTAAAGGATCCGAAGAATAATTTATACTATCTGCAGGTTTACGCAGCACAGGAGTCGGCAGCGGCAGCAAGCGAGGCAGCGGAGAGCGCAGAGGCTGAAAGCGCATCCGAGGAGGGAACGTCGGAGAGCAGCACTGCTGAAGAGAGCACGGATGTCTCGGCGGAAAGCTCCTCTGCACAGTAAAGAAGAAAACAGTTTGTTTTGATGAGGCGGCGGGGGATAACCCCACCGCTTTGCTTTTTCAGAAAAGGGAATCGAATGGACAAGAAGGTATTGGTGCTGGATATTGACGGCACACTGACAAATTCAAGGAAAGAGATCACACCGGCGACAAGGGAAGCCATACAGGATATCATGAAGCGGGGCAATACCGTGATACTGGCATCCGGCCGCCCCACGCCGGGAATGCGCCGCTATGAGCAGGAGCTGGAACTGGAGAGGTACGGAGGGTATCTGCTCTCCTTCAACGGGGCAAGGGTCATCGACTGCTTTACCGGCGAGGTTGTATACCAGAGACTGCTCCCGCTTCCCCTGGTGCCGAAGCTGTATCATTTTGCAAAGGAAAACGGCTGCGGGCTTGTGACCTATCTGGGGAACGAGGTCATATCCGCATTCCCTGTTGACAAGTACGTGGAGATCGAGGCAAGGATAAACGGGATACCGGTGAGACATGTGGAGGATTTTCCGGACTTTGTGGATTTTGACATCAATAAGTGCCTGATGACAGCGGAGCCGGAGAGGGCAGCGGTCCTGGTGGAGGAGCTTCGGGAAAAGTATCAGGACACCGCCAGCATCTGCCGCTCGGAGCCCTATTTTATGGAGATCATGCCCCATAATGTCGACAAGGCGACCTCTCTTGACAGAATGCTCGCCTCCATCGGCAGAAAGCGCGAGGAGACAGTGTGCTGCGGGGACGGCTTCAATGATATTTCCATGATCCGCTACGCCGGGGTTGGCGTTGCCATGGGAAACGCTCAGGAGGAAGTGAAGGCAGCCGCGGATTACATCACGGCAGCCAACGATGACGACGGCCTGGTGCAGGTAATTGAGGAGTTCTTTTCATGAAGCAGGAAATCAAAATAGCAATTCCGGAGAAAGCAAATACTATTGTGAACACCATCACTGCCGCCGGTTTTGAGGCCTACGTGGTGGGCGGGTGCGTCAGGGACAGCGTTCTGGGCAGACAGCCACAGGACTGGGACATTACTACCTCAGCCACCCCGCAGCAGGTGAAAGCCCTGTTCCCTCGCACCGTCGACACCGGACTGAAGCACGGAACCGTGACAGTGCTGCAGGACAGGGAGGGCTTTGAGGTCACCACTTACCGGATTGACGGAGTGTACGAGGACGGCAGACATCCGAAGGAGGTCACTTTTACGCCGAGCCTCGAGGAGGATCTAAAGCGCCGGGATTTTACCATCAACGCCATGGCATACAACGACAGGACAGGCCTGGTGGATATCTTCGGAGGGCTTCAGGACATAGAGGCGGGGGTGATCCGCTGCGTGGGGGATCCGGAGGAACGGTTTCGGGAGGATGCGCTTCGGATGCTGCGCGCCATCCGCTTTTCGGCCCAGCTGGGTTATGAGATGGATAGCGCCACCGCAGAGGCAATCCGCAGTCTTGCGCCCTCTCTTCATAAGATCAGTGCGGAGAGGATCCAGACAGAGCTTGTGAAGCTCCTTGTCTCCCCCCATCCGGACTATCTGCGGGAGGCTGTCCGGCTCGGGATGACAAAGGTGTTCCTGCCGGAGCTTGACGTCTGCATGGAGAC
This sequence comes from uncultured Acetatifactor sp., assembly GCA_964413445.1. GTDB lineage: Bacteria > Bacillota > Clostridia > Lachnospirales > Lachnospiraceae > Acetatifactor. The sequence goes on along the minus strand of CAYPSH010000200.1, from coordinate 727 downwards.
TCCGCAGAACCATCCTCATCACATGTATTCCGTCGGAGAGCACATCCTGCACAGCCTCTCAGGCGTTGCGCCCGACAAGGTGCTGCGTCTGGCCATGCTGTTCCACGATATCGGAAAACCGCGGACTCTCACGGTGGATGAAGAGGGGATCACCCATTTCCACGGGCATGCGGCCGTCAGTGCCGAGATGGCAAAACAGATCATGCGGAGACTGAAATTCGACAATGACAGCATTTACATGGTAGGTAAGCTGGTCAACTTCCATGACTACGGAAACAGCCTGGATCCGGACTTAAGGCTGGTGCGCAGAGCGGTGAGCAGGATCGGGGAGGATGCCTTTCCGGCATTGTTTGAGATAAAGAGAGCAGATATCTATGCGCAGAGTGACTACCGGAGAGAATCGAAGCTTCAGAGAGTGGAAAGCTGGCAGCGGCTGTATGAGGAGATGCTGGAAAAGAAACAATGTGTCTCCCTGAAGGAGCTGGCAGTGACAGGGTCGGATCTGATAAAGGCCGGGAGAAAGCCCGGAAAGGAGCTGGGAGATATTTTACAATGGCTTCTGGAAAAGGTCCTCGATGACCCGGAATGTAATACAAAAGAAAGGCTTCTGGAAGAGGCAGCGAAGTACTCCGGGCGCTGATACCTGTTCTGAACGAAACCGCCAGGGCATAAGATAGGTTAGAAAGACGGACTATCGGGAGGGGCGGTCGGTGAATGACAGGGCAGC
>CAYPSH010000199.1:0-3822 GCA_964413445.1 uncultured Acetatifactor sp. | reverse complement strand
CAGACAAAGGACAAAGAATTTTTAATCATACCGGGATGTATCCTCATCCTCCTGTTACTGACCTTCGGCGGGGGGCTGTTGTGTACCCGCATGCTGGAAAACCAACAGTGGGAGCTGACCCTTGATGTCCTGTCCATGGAGGAATATCAGAGCATTTTCCTGTCCATGTATGATATCAGCACTTTTTCCGAGGAAGACTTTACCACCTACAGAGGGGTACCCACCACCGTGATAAACAATCCCCCGGAAAGTGCAGACCAGCTAAACAAAGCCCTGGATGCCGTCTTTTCCTCCGGCAATCAGATCACCAATATCTATCTTGGACTGGATCCTCTTTTGCTCTGGAATTCCGAAAAAAAAGACTTCAGCAGAGTAGAGAAGTCCTTTGAATCCGGCTGGCTTTCCTATGCGGACGCTCACCCGGAGATCACCTTTGAGATTCTTCTTCCCTTTCCGTCCATGGATTACTGGCTCTCTCTCGGGGAGGAAGAGCTGCAGGCTTCCCTGACCCTCTACAGCCAGCTTGCCTCTTTCCTGTCAGCCAGAGCCAACATCACCGTCTATTATGTGGGCGGGCAGGAATGGCTGATCAGCAATCCCGGCAATTATGTAAGCGCCTATGTCACAAATGAATCGGTCACGCAAAAGCTTTTCCTGCTGACCTTCTGTGACCATAGCTTTCAGATGACAGCCGAAAATTCCGAAATGCTGATGCAGCAGACCTCTGATCTGATCGCTGCGGCAAAGGAAAGCCCTGCGGTTTATCCGGATCTTTCCGGATATGATATTGTGATGATGGGGGACAGCATTATCGGAAATTACGTGGGAAGCATCTCCATCCCCGGAGTCGTGAGCGGTCTGTCCTCTGCCTCTGCCTACAACTGTGCCCAGGGCGGCACCAGTGCCTCAAAGCAGTCTTCCGGAGATCTCTGTTTTCCCGACATGGCAAAGGATTTTGTGAACGGTACTGTCTCCAACCCGGAGAGCAATTACGGGCAGGGAATCCAGTCCTATCTCGATGCGGACCACACAGACAAAAAGCTTGTGTTCGTGATCAATTTTGGCTTGAACGATTATTTCAGCGGACACAGCCCGGAAAATCCCGAGGACGCTTATGACATTTTCACCTATGCGGGTGCTATGCGCACAGGCATCAGAACCCTGCAGGAAAACTATCCGGACTCGACGATCCTGATCATGGGTCCCGGACGTGTGACCTATTTTGACGACGGCACCGAGACAGAAGGAGAGAACGGCGGCACCCTGTCAGATTATTATGAGCTGTCTGCCGCGCTCGCAGAAGAACTTGATGTGGATTATCTGGATATTTATCAGGATTTCCCGGAAGGGAATGTGAGCCTTACAGATGTGCTGGCGGACGGCTGCCACTACAATGAATATGGCCGCTATCTCCTCGGCATTAAGATCATAAACACCTTGGGCGCCCTGGCGGAATAACGAAAGAAATTGCAGATGGATATGGAACCGGTATGAGTTTTACCGCACCCTTTCCTGCCCGGAGGGAGAGATCAGTTGTGCGATCAGGCTTTCCACCTCTTTGAGCTGTTCTCTGGAGCTTTCCTGATGGCTGAGCTTGCGGTACTGGGAAGGAGACATCCCCTTCATGGCGCGAAACGCCTTTGTGAACACAAGGGCATCACTGTAGCCGCAGGAAAGCGCAATGCTCTCTATCGGGTAAGAGGTGGACTCTAAAAGCTCCCTGGCCTTGGTGATGCGGAAGGTTGTCAGAAACTGCTGGGGGGACATTCCCAGATAATTCTGGAAAAGCGTATAGAGATAACTCCTGTTGATACAGACATAGTCTGCCACATCCGTGACCTTGATGGGATTGCAGTAGTTGCTCTGGATAAAGGAAACCGCCTTTTTTACATAGTTGTTCCCCTTATCCTCCTCCGAGCCGTCTACGACCCCCGCGCTTTCCGCCAGAATGGACAGGAAAACAGCGAGCTGCCCGTTCCTGCGCAGATCATTTGCCACGCTGAAGGTGTTGTGTTCCATCATATCCCGGACGATGTCATAGAGCTCCTCATCCCGGTCACAGGAAAAAATGGGGTGCCTTGCCGACAGACCCATAGCGTTTAAATATTCCTCCGCGCGGCTTCCCCCGAAGCCAACCCACAGATAGCTCCAGGGATTCTCCGCATCCGCCTGGTAAAAAGCGAGCTCATTCGGCTGTATCAGAAATCCGTAGCCCGCCTCCAGCCGGTACTCCTTATCGTGGAACCGGAAAATCCCCTTTCCGCTGAGCACATAATGGATCAGATAGTGGGGCTTCGATGCAGGGCCGAAGCTGTGGAGGCTCTCTGTCTGGGAACAGCCGCAGCAGTTCACATACAGACTCCCGATCTTATCATTCTGAAATTCCAGCTTAAAGGCCTTTTCCATTTCCGGCTCCTACTCCTCTTTCAATATGCGCACAAACCCCCGCGCTCCGCACTGTTTCGTCGAATCGTCCTCCCGGATCTCAGGCTCAGAGGACAAACTCCTTCCTGTCCAGATCCGCCTGTACCTTCTGTAAGTCCTCCCGGATGGAGAGCTTCTGAGGGCAGGCCTTCTCACACTTGCCGCATCTGACACAATTTTTTGGCTTGTTCTCCTCGGGGATGCCGCCTTCCCATTTTCCTTTTACCATATTGTAGTTGCGGTACATATGATATACATTCCAGACACGGAAACTGCCTGGGATATCCACACCTGCCGGGCAGGGCATGCAGTATCTGCAGCCGGTGCAGCCGTTCTGGATGCGGCTGTTGATCAGCTCCACGACCTCATCGATGGTGCTGCTTTCCTTTTCGGTGAGAGGCTTAAAGTCTGAGAAGGTCTTCAGATTATCCTCCACCTGTTCCATGGTGGACATGCCGCTCAGGATCACCTTTACATTCGGCAGGCTTCCTACCCAGCGCAGGGCAAAGCTGGCAACGGATGCCTCCGGATCAAGGCTCCTGTATTTCGCCGTGATGTCCTCGGGGAAGGCCGCAAGTGACCCGCCCTTCACGGGCTCCATGATCACAAGAGGCACTCCCTTTTCCTCTGTCAGGCGGTAGCCCTTCATGCCCGCCTGCTGGAAGCCCTCCTGCTCGTTGGCATCCATATAGTTTAACTGGATCTGGCAGAAATCCCAGTCCCTGTAGTTGATGATCTCCTCAAACACATCGTAGCTGTCGTGGAAGGAAAAGCCCAGATACCTGATCTTACCCTCTGCCTTCAGCTCCTCCAGCCGCTTTATGGCGCCCAATTCCACCATCTTGTGGAACCGCCCCTTATCCAGGGCGTGGATCAGATAGAAATCCACATGATCCATCTGCAGCTTGCCGAGCTGTTCCTCAAACACCTCGTCCACATCGCTCAGCTTTTCTACCTTCCAGCAGGGGAGCTTGGTGGCCAGATAAAAGCTGTTCCTGTCATATTTTTTCAGCACCTTTCCCACAAAGGTCTCGCTCTCTCCTCCGTGGTAGGGGTAAGCGGTATCAAAATAGTTGACACCGGCAGCATATGCCTTATCCATCATTTCCTCTGCCCGAGGCTCGTCGATCTTTCCCTCTGCCGTCAGGGGAAAGCGCATACACCCAAAGCCCAGCAATGAAGTCTCTACCCCCAGCTTTTCCATCCTTCTCTTTTCCATTTTCGGTATCCTCCTCATATCAATCTTCTCTTACTGCCATTGAAATCCCGCCTTGAATCCCTTAAATGCGAAGGCATCTTCAAAATCCTCCGGGGCAAACAGGGTGAGAGCAGGGAACTGTGCCCTGCCTGTGGCAAGTGCCTGCAGCGCCGGGACGAAGGGGCCGCATCTGCTTCCCA
>CAYPSH010000198.1:0-3832 GCA_964413445.1 uncultured Acetatifactor sp. | reverse complement strand
TTCTCCTGCCTGCCTTGCCGCATACAGCTCCACCAGATCCTTTGCCACCCCGTTTACGGCGCCGCGGACCTTCGTCTTGGTCTTCTCCCACTCCTTGCTGCCCAGCTTGTTCAGCTTCGGCTTCTTTGCCTCGGAGGAGGCGTACTTCTGGATCACATCCAGCCCCGTCGCAAGCACATAAAGATTGCCGCCGTCCCGGTACTCTATCTTGATGTAGTCCTTGACCACGCCCGACATCTCCACCTTCTCGATGCCTCTGTAAATGCCCAGGCCGTGGCTTTCATGGACCACATAGTCCCCTACCTTCAGCTCGTTGAAATCCTTGATCTTCTGACCCTGGTACAGCTTTTTTGTCTTCTTCTTTTTCTTCTCCGCGCCGAAGATGTCAGACTCCGAGAGGACAACAAACTTTAAGAGCGGATACTCGAAGCCCTTATTCACATGGCCGTACCAGGTCACAACCTCCCCGGGCTGGATCTCCCTCAGAGGATTTTCCGTGTAGAGGGCAGTCAGCTCCTGATCTCTTAAGTCCTCCGCCAGACGCTTTGCCCTGGTGCGGGAGCCGGATAAGAGCAGCACTCTGTACCCCTTCTTTTTAAACTGCCGCAGATCCTTCACAAGCGCTTCAAAGCTGTTGTTGTAGGGAGCCACATTTCTTGCAGCCACATCCGCCTTGAGCTCCGGCTTAAAATAGCCGCCCTTCATGTCCATGGTGGAGAGAGTGACGAGACTGCACCTGGACAGTCCTGCCGCGATCTCCTCACCGCTGTAGAGGATATCCATCTGCCCCGGCAGGATATAGCCCTTCTTCGCCCTCTGTTCCATGCTCTCTCGAAACTCCAGCTCCACGGCCTCCGCCTGTTCTTTGATCCGCACAGGCTCATCCAGGAACACCACCGGCGGTGTCATATGATTCTTCTCCGCGATACTTTTCAGAAGCTCTGGCATGCTCACAACATCCTCGCAGAAGTAGCGGATATAGCCTTCCAGGTTCACTTTGCTCTTAAACTCCAGAAGCTGCTCCTCAAGCTCGTTTACCTGAGTTGCAATGCGGTGTGCTTCCTCCGTCTGAAAGCTGTCCCTGAAAAGCTTTTCCTGCTTTTTGGCATCAGCCTTCAGGCGCTTCAGCCCTGCGCGGATTTTTGCGTCGTCCAGCACAAACTCTGTGGCGGGAAACACAGAAATGCTCTCCAGCTTTTCTATGGAGCGCTGGCTTAAAATATCAAAGCTGCGGATGGACTCCACCTCATCCCCCCACAGCTCGATGCGGTAAGGATTCTCCTCCGTCAGATCAAAAATATCCACAATGCCGCCCCGGACGGAAAACTGCCCCGGGCTGTCCACCTGATAGCTCTTCTCATATCCGAAATCCACCAGGCGTTCCGCCAGAAGCGTCTCGTCCAGCACGCCGCCCCTCTCAATATCGATGACATCTCTCTCCCTGTTCAAAAGTGACATTGGTGTCATCATTGCCGCATAGGTGGTAACGATGGTCACAGGCTTCTTTTCCAGGAGACGGCGCATGGTCTTTACCCTCTCCCGGATCAGCTGGTTTCCGTGGATATCCGCCTGGAAAAAGATCAGATCCTTCGCCGGATACAACATGACATTCCTGTCATAAAATTGATATTCCTCATAGAGTTCCCGGGCTTTTAAGTCACTGTAAGTAGCGATGACTTTGATCTTAAAGTCATCGCCCAATCCGTAAACCATATGAAGCTTCTGGGAATCCACACAGCCTGTCAATGCGACCGGACCCTTTCCCTTCTCCAGCGCTTCCCTTATGTGCCCATACTCTGCCAGCTCCCGCACCGGCTCCAAAAGTATCTGCATGAGTGCTCCTTACTTCTCCTTATTGCCGTTAAATTCATTCATCGCCGTATCGGCATCCGATGAGATGATCCTGCGGATGGCATCTGCCGCCCGCTCCGCCGCCTCATCCATGGCTTTTCTTTCCTCATCGGTAAAGTGTCCCAGGACATAATCCGCCAGATCCCAGCCCTTCGGCTTTTCTCCCACACCCATTTTGATGCGGATAAAACGGTCGTGCCCCAGATGGGCGATAATATTTTTCAGCCCGTTGTGGCCTCCCGCGCTTCCTTTTTTCCGGATGCGGAGCTTTCCCACATCCAGGCTGATGTCATCGGAGATCACGATCAGCTCCGTCTCCTCATCAGCCTTGTAATAGTCAAGCAGTTCCCGGACACTCTCACCGCTTAAGTTCATAAATGTGGTTGGCTTTGCGAGGATGCACCTGGCCCCTGCGACCACGCCTTTTCCGATGACAGCCTTGTGCTTCTTTTCCAGCACATCGATATTCTCCTGCGCCGCCAGCCTGTCGATGACCGCAAAGCCGATGTTGTGCCTTGTGTTCTCATATTGCTTTCCGATGTTTCCCAAACCTACTATAATATACATTCTTTGAATCTCTCTCGCTGTTTCCTATCCCTCTGTGACAACTCACTCGATCGTCACGTTTCGCATTACGATATTTTCCGCATTGCTCTCCGTGTATCCCTTCTCGGCCTTAAAGTAAGAGTCCTCGATGAGAAGATCATGGATGGGAAGCTGCTTTAAGCCCTCAATTTTGATCGCCTGCTTCGCACCCATGCAATTGATGTTCTTCATACGGATATTCTTAAATTCCGGGATGTCCTCCCTGTCGATCTGTTCAGGATTTGCCTCCTCGGAGCCGTCGGAGTTGTTCAGCACATACCCCATGGTAAAGATGACAGCTTCATTCTGGATATTTGTCATATAAATATCTCTGATGTCAATATCCTCCACCACACCGCCTCTGCCGATGGTACTCTTGAAGCGGATGCCCACATCCGTGCCCACAAAGGTGCAGTTCTCCACCCTCACCCGGCGCACGCCTCTCGACATCTCGCTGCCCACCACAAAGCCGCCGTGTCCGTGATACACCACGCAGTCATGGATATACACATCCTCCGTGGGAATCGGCTGTTTTCTCGCCACGGCATTTTTGCCGGACTTCATGCAGATACCGTCATCTCCCACATCAAACTGCACATCGTGGATATGAACCCTGCTTGAGGACTCAAGGTCCAGGCCATCCCCGTTCTGGGCATAGTAGGGATTGCGGATCACCGCCTTCCGGATGGTCAGATTGGTGCAGAAGAGAGGGTGCACGTTCCATGCCGGGGAATTCTGCAGTGTCACCCCTTCGATCAGTATCCTGTCACACTTTACAAGGCTTACCATCACAGGTCTGTAATAGTCATAGTGCTCTCCGGCTTTTTTCAGTGCCGCCTCAATATCCGCATCGGGTGAAAGCACATCCGGCTCCCCGTCCAGAGCGCCCTGGTATATGCTCTCCGTCGGCATCCATATGCCGCCATCATGGCCCTCCAGATAGTAAGGGCTCTCGCTGAGGCAGGCCTGCCACTGCTTCTCGGTCACCTTCATCTGCTTTAACGGTCTCCACAGCTGGCCGTTTCCGTCAAAAATGCCCTCTCCGGTGATGGCGATATTTTCCGCCTCCCTTGCATGGATGGGGGATACCGTGCGGATTCTGGGCTGTCCCTCGTAGTCTGCCAAAAACACCGGGTACTCCGACTTATTTTTGTCAAACAGCACAACCGCTCCTCTGCAGGCGTGAAGCCTTACATTGGATTTCAGTTCGATGGGACCCGTCAGCCAGATGCCCGCCGGGATCACCACCGTTCCGCCGCCCGCCTGATGCGCTGCATCAATTGCAGCCGCGAAGGCCTTTGTGTTGGACATATGGCCGTTCTCCACGGCGCCGTAGTCCCTGATGTTGTATTCTCTCTCCGGAATCTCCGGAAGCAATGCTTCTGCGATATTCAAA
>CAYPSH010000197.1:2619-3832 GCA_964413445.1 uncultured Acetatifactor sp. | reverse complement strand
CGGTATGAGCATTCCTACTTTCGAAAGGCGGAGAGGGCTTACCTGCCTGAGGGCGCGCAGGTGATCTTCACCGCGGGTGTGGGAAGGACCGGGCTTGTGGCGAAGAATATCGAGGAGACGGAAGGGGAGACCCTGGCGGGCTTTGCCGTTGCCCTGAACGGGGGGCACATCAGGCTTGCGACATACGAGCAGTATAAATCCGGCGGACACGCCGATTATCGGCTGATCAATGCGGATGCTGTCATGGAACAATTAAAAAATATCGACCGTTATGATTACCCCGTGAACTATCGCGTCTATAATTTGGACAGCGCCGAGGTGACATTTGTCGGGGAATCCAGGGAGAAAGTCTTTTTCGGTTATATCGACACCTATTACAATGAAAGCGACAGGAAGTATGGCTACATCACCCCGGAGGAGATCTACGGCAAAAAGAGCTTTGTGGAGCGGCTCAAGGAAAATATAGATGTGTTTTGCAGGGCGATCACCTTTCAAAATGCACAAGGGGAGCTGGACACTAACAGGTACAGATATTATGTGCGCTATACGCTGGATATGAATGCACATGATGTCAAGGAACCGGCCAGGGAGGTTTTCTTCCTGCAGAAGCAGGAGAAGAACCTGAAGGCACCTGTCCCTGTCCCTGTCCCGCAGGCAGAGCGCTCCTTCAGGTCAGATAAGGTGTCCCTGCCCGGTATGAGGGGGGAGGAGTGGAACGGTCCGGGCTGTGCCTACGGCATTCTGGCAGCTTATTCCGCCAACTTTGAGAGTTTCAAGATTGGGGAGATGTATCAGAACAAGAAATATTATGATGAGAACAACTTCAGTTTTTCGGAGGGCGGAAGGATCGAGGTGGAGGCCGAAAAGGCAATACTGGTGACAGAGGGCAGGCTGACCACCGCCAAGTATGCCTATATCGCCTGCTTTGTGCCTGCTGAGGACGAGTTCGGAGCTATGACGGTAGACCTTAAATATCCGATAAAAATTATAGGAAGATATAACAAAAAGCAGATTCGTATGCTTAAGGTAGAAGGAGAAACCCTTCTGGTAGAGTCCATGGAGAATGGAACTGTGGAGATTGACGTCCGGGGGGACAGTGTGCCGGAGCTGGAGCAGGGAGAAACCTTTTTCTGGGAGACGGAGAGCGGTTCGTTTCGGACAGGGGAATTTCAATGTGAGGAGAACGGGATCATCTCTCTGGGCAACGGACAGA
>CAYPSH010000197.1:0-2519 GCA_964413445.1 uncultured Acetatifactor sp. | reverse complement strand
TCCTGGACAAGGGGGACTGTGACGGAGACAAAGGGCGATGAGAAGAGCCGGAGCATTGTGATCGACGGTGAGGTCACCCATTACACCTCGGTCCTGACGGACGGACTGGTAAACGCGATGCTGAGAAATGAAAGCCTGCAGGGTCAGAGTGTCTTTTACAGAAGAGTCAACTGTCCTGTCTGGAAGGAAGGCGGGGAGGTGCGCCTTGTGGCTCTGGCGGCGGATGTCCACTGCGACAGGGAGAAGGCGACGATCCGCTATGATGCCGTGCAGAACAGGTTCCTGGCATACCGGAACCAGACGCACTCTGAGACGCTGAAGGGAAAGACATCCATGCTGCGAAAATTCATCGACAAGGGGACCTTCATCAAGTTTGTGGTGAGCGAGAGCGGACTTCGCCTGGAAGCCTGGCTGGAGCAGGATTCCGACGGCACGGACGAGCAGGAGGCAGAAGAATTTACTTACGAGGAGCAGGAGACGGAGGAGACTGCCAATGCGGAACAGAGAGAGGAGGATGTGAGACGGGCGGAGGAAATCATACAAGATAAGGAGGGTTCGCTGGATGAGTACACTTACTATATGACCCGCATCCTGCGCAGCAGTCCCGGGAAGAAGCAAAAGAGTGAAAACCTTTACCGCCTGTTCCTGCCGGATTTTTACTCTCTTGTGGGTGCACGCGTAAAGCTGAACTCATGGAAGAAATCAAGGCAGAAGCCTGGGGAGGAGGAACTCCGTGAGCTGTTCAGGCAGGACTGCATAGATCAGTATGTCAGTCAGCTTGTGGCGCATATCATGCCCCTGGACGAACAGAGCGCAGAGTATCTCTTCAAGCTGGATGTGATCGGACAGAACAAGACCCTTTCCCAGCGTATTCTGGCGTGGGCGTCAAGGCTGGACAGTGCGTCGCAGTTTAAGGATGCGGTGGAGTGCCTGCAGACGCTGCGGCGGATCTACAGGCGTGACGAGCACAATTACTTAGGAACGGACTACTTTGGCAGCGAGACGGAGGATATCTGCGGGCACTGTGCCGAAATCGTGATCGAACAGCGTTTTGCGGATCTGATGTGCAAGGATGACAAAGAGAGGTTCGAGGAGCTTGGAGAATGCTGCGGGAAGATCACTGCGGACAGGACAGCAGACTTTTCGGACAGAGTGAAGAGTCTGGAGAAAGGCTACCGCACAGTCGGAGAACTGGAGGAGAAGATCAAAAACCATCCCACGATACTGGCAAAAGAAATGCTTCTGGAGAACGATCTGCTTTCAAAAATCCGCAGAGAGATCGCCGGCGAACTGGATCAGCTCTACAAAAACGAGACAAACTTTCCAAATATCAGGTGTTATCCAAATGATCCTGAGATTCCGAGGGAGCAGGATACTAAATTGATCTTTCTTGTGGAGAACAAGGCAAACGAGGCGATAAACATGCAGACCGCGGAGAATTTGGTATTTTATTTTGAGACCCTGACAGAGGGAGTATCCATTCCCAGAGATTTCAGATTAAATCTGAGGGAGCTGAAGCCGGGGCCGAGCAGACAGCTGGAGGTGCCGGTGGATCTCTCCGATCTGGAGGAAGACAGCTTCAGCATTGCCTGGAGTGTGGAGTACACACATCCGGTGGGCTTCAACAACGGCAGCATTCAGCAGAGAACGGAGAAAAAGGAGGGCGCAGAACTCATTCATCTGCAGCTCTTGAGAGAAGAAAGCAGGATCGACAAGAAAGATGCCAAAGGTCGAAATCCGTACAAGGATCCTGCCGGTGGAAAACCGTTGAAGACAGATAAAATGTTCTATGGAAGAAAGACGGAATTCGAGGAGATCTGGGACTACATCGTGACGCCTGGGGAGGAACTGATCCCCGGCAGGACATTGATCATTTACGGACAGAAAAGGTGCGGAAAGACCAGTCTGATCTATCAGATCAAGAACAGGCTGCGGGCTGTGGACAGGGTGAGGGAGCAGGCCATCGTCATCGACATTAATAATATACTGAACATCTGCGATGACCTTTCCGGCTTCACGTGGAGCTTATATTTCCATATTTCAGCCCTCTTGAAGGAAGAAATCGAGGACAATCATCCGGATGTGGAGGAGATGATGAAGGAAAATGATCTGGTGATCCCGAATCTTAGAGAGGAGGCGTCGAAGGATATCGCACCGAGCCTCTTTCAGCAGTTCTTCCGAAAATTCAACAAACTGGACGGCGGACGGCACAAGATCGTTCTCATCATGGATGAGTTCACCCTGTTTTGCACAGCGATTACAAATCAACTGAAGGAGCATCCGGAGTATCAGATCCTTCCGGATTTTATCAAGCTTTTTTCGGAGATGGGTTTTATACAGATCATTGTGGGACATGCGGCCATGATGCGGGCGTTAAGCCAGCTCGGGGTGATCAACCACACGGCGGAATTTGCAAAAAAGATGGAAATTTCGGCTCTCAAGGAAGAGGATGCCAGAAAGCTTGTGAAAGAGCCTATGGAGAAGTGCTTTGGACGGGATGTGTACCAGACGCCGCTGGG
>CAYPSH010000196.1:0-3840 GCA_964413445.1 uncultured Acetatifactor sp. | reverse complement strand
CCTGACATCCTGTCTTTGGATAACTGCATCAACATCACCGTAAAGGTGGCAGGACAGACGGGTCCGGTGAATTTCTATGTCGGCTCGGACGGCGCAAAACTGGAAAACTTTTATTACAATATTGACAAGAGTTCGTACACTCTGGAGCCGGCGAAGAGCGGAAAGATCAACATGATCTGGGTGCAGTGCGGCGGTGTGGAATATACAGAAAACTCTGCGATCGCCATCGAGAGCGTGACCTTCCTGATGAAGGGAGAGGAACCCCTTCCTGCACCTGAGGATAATCTGTATACAAGCTCCTACTTTACGATCCTGGAGCAGAGTGACGGGGTGACTGTGGAGGACGCAGAGAACAATGCCACAAAAGTTTCCTTCCCGAAGCGGGGGGACAGTGTCACCTTTATGATTCCGGACAGCGTAGACTTAAATCATCTTGTGTCCATTGATTTCAACGGAGACCTGAGCAATATTAAGATAGAACTGCTGGATTCCGGACAAAATGTGCTGATGTCGGCTTCCGGAGCCGGTGCAGGCTCTGCGGTCAGCATAGAGACAAAGTGTAATCCGGAGATCGCAGCGATCCGCTTTACGGCGACGGCTGCGGACAAGGTGATGCTTTTAAACAGCATCCGGTTCCAGGTGGATCCGAATGCCTATGAGGCGGTCGTCTTAAACGGCGATTTTGCCAGAGAAGATGTCAGCATGTGGGGGGCAGCCCTGTGGGGCAGCGTAAACGGCGTTGACACCACGATCACCACAAAGGTCAGCGACACACCCATTTACGGGGATGTATATACCTACGGTGAGATCAGCCGCCGGAGCAGCCCTTACGTATGCTTTGCACAGGATGTGTCCAGCCGTGTGCAGGCGGGGAAAAATTATGAGGTCAGCTTCTGGGCAAAGCTTTCCGATGACTATAAAGGCGCATCGGCGGAGCTGAGGGAAGTGTCTCTCGGCGTGTACTACCTGGATGCCGACGGAAATCCCAACTACAGTATTGTGCCTTACGGCGACTACAAGAAATCATTGGAACCCGGGGTGTGGACTTACCTCTGGGGACAGTTCAATATTCCTTCCGATGCGACCGGAGTTGTGGTCCGCATCCTGGAGCAGGGCACCAAGTACGGACAGGGTGAATGCCTGATGGGAAGCTATGCCGTGACAGGTGTCAAAATGTCCGAGTGCGGGGAGATCCCGCAGGTGAACTACGGCGGTGGCGGAGGAAGCTGGGATGAACAGCCGACCATCACCAAAACAGCAGTCTGGACCGGCGAGTACAACATGAACGATCTTCTGGTGAGCTGGGCATCAGCTGCCTATAATAAGACGGCGACAGGCAGTCTGGACATTCAGTTCAAGAACAATTACGACGAGACCAGGCTTGATCTGCCCAGAGCGTTGGATATGTCTACGGCGGCCTATGTGAAGGTGTTTACCTCCTCACAGAATGTCCCGATCGCCGTGAAATTGTATTACAAGGGAACTCAGGTGGATGTGAGCTACTACAATACCATCAGAAGCGAATATGTCATGGTGCCCACCTACACGGGGATGGTGGATGCCATCGGCATCATGAGTCTGGCGACTCCGAATCCGGACGGCGCAGCAGTGACCTTTGAAAAAGTGATCTTCGGACTGACGGAAGAACCGGCACCGATACCGGTGAGCAACACCATTGTCATAAACGGTGATTTCGCAGATGAGGATCTCTCCGACTGGATGGCATCCTTCTGGGGAGACGGGGTGACAATGACAAGATACACCAGCTCTACACCGATCGCCCCGGGCGTTTACAACTATGCGTCCTACTCCCGCAGAACCTCGCCGTACCAGTGCTTTGCGCAGGATATCACAAGCAGAGTGACGGCAGGGGAAACCTACACCTTCTCCTTCTGGGCGAAGCTCTCGGACGATTACAAGGGCGCGCCCGAGCAGCAGAGAGTGGTGCAGTTCGCACCCTACACTGTGGACTCCGACGGCAATGCGGACTATAATCCAAAGCTGACCGGAACTTACTCACAGGTGCTGGAGCCGGGCGTGTGGACCTACTTTGAGGGAACCTACAAGGTGACGAACCCGAACAATGTGGCCAAGGTAGTGATCCGTATCCTGGAGCAGGGTACTAATTATGGACAGGGGGATTGTGTTTTGGGAAGTTATAGTGTTGCGGATGTGAAGATGAGCCTGTATGTGCCGGAACCGCCTTCGATTGACGAAGATGTGCCGAATCTGAAGGACGAGCTGAAGGAGGACTTCGGGGAGGAATTTAAGACCGGTGCTGCAGTGACTCTGGATGAGATTGAGGACCTTGGCGTGGAGATGCTGGTGAACAAGCACTTCAATGCAGTGACCCTCGGAAATGAACTGAAGCCGGATGCACTGTTCGGCTACAGCAACAGCAAGCACACGGCACTGCAGACGATCACCTTCAACGGACAGGAGCTTGTGGTGCCTACCATGGATTACAGCAGGGCGGAGGCTGTGCTGGATACCATCTTAAAGTGGAATGAAGATCATCCGGACGACCCCATTAAGGTAAAGGGGCATGTGCTTGTATGGCATTCCCAGACGCCGGAATGGTTCTTCCGGGAGAACTATGAGGTGGGGACCAATGCGGACGGCACACCCAACTACGTCAGTGCCGAGGAGATGAACCTGCGTCTGGAGTGGTATATCAAGACAGTGTTTGAGCATTTCCTGGGTGAGGACAGCCCTTATAAGGATCTGTTCTACGGCTGGGATGTGGTCAACGAGGCAGTCAGCAACGGAAACTCCGGTTACCGCACGGACAAGGTGTCCTCGGTGGAGGAAGCCGATGCTGACACCCACAGCGCAAACTCAAGCTGGTGGGCAGTATACCAGAGCAACGAGTACATCATCAACGCATTCCGATATGCCAACAAGTATGCACCTGCGGACGTGGAGCTGTACTATAATGATTACAATGAGTGCGACACGGCGAAGGTAAAGGGCATTGTAAAGCTTCTGGAGGATGTGAAGGCAGCCGAAGGGACCAGGATCGATGCCATGGGCATGCAGGGACATTACAATATCTACAGCCCTTCCGTGAAGGACATCGAGACCGCGGTGCGCGCCTACGCAGCAGTGGTGGGAACGGTCAACTACAGTGAGCTGGATATGAGAGCCAGCGGCGACATCTCCACCGAGAAGAGCCTGCAGGAAGAGTACATAAAGCAGGCGGAGCGCTACCACGATATTTATGAACTCTTAAAGAAGCTGAACAAAGAGGACGGCATCACCGTGGGCGGCATCACCTTCTGGGGGACAGTGGATCAGTACTCCTGGCTCCAGAGCGCATCGAGTGTCGGCGGAGGAAGCGACGGCACCACAGACCAGTGCCCGCTGCTCTTCGACAGCAATTATAAGGTAAAGCCTGCCTACTGGGCCTTTGTGGATTACACAAAGGTAGATCCCGACTGGAAGGAGGATCAGGCGGAAGAGACGAAGGAAGAGGAGCAGACGCCGGAGACGATCACTGAGATCACGAAAGAGGAAGTGCCCCAGGATGCAGAGCCGGCAGTCACCTCAGTGACTTCCGCAAGCAGAAAGGTAGTTCCGGTTGCAGTAGCCTGCGGAGTTGCCCTGGTCGCAGCGGCAGCCGCCGGATTTTGGATCTACATGAAAAAGTTTGTCGGGGGAAAGGATGATTAAGACGTGATCTGAACTTCAAGGCAGTAAAAATCGCTTCAAAATCCATGCCTGGGAATTTTTGGGGGAGCACTGATCAGACCGGTGCTCCCCGGAAATGAAAAAAATTAAAAAAGTCTCTTGACTTTTATCTGTACTTCGTGTAAGATATCCATGTTGTGACGCAAGGAT
>CAYPSH010000195.1:0-3853 GCA_964413445.1 uncultured Acetatifactor sp. | reverse complement strand
GGGGTGAAGCCGGTGAAGCCGTCAAACACCACCACACTGCCCGGCAAGAGCTTCGACTTGGGGATCAGACGGCTCAGCACGTCCATGGTTCCTTCTGTGGTGATAAAATTGTCGCTTATGTACTCCTCGAAGCCCTTGTATAATTTTTTCAGATCCTTCAGTTTCTGCGCCAAAGCCCCTCTTTTTTCCGAGCAGGCGATCAGCTTTGAGACATCCTCCACGCCGATGCCGTACTGCATGAACTCTGAGATAGCACTCTTGACCTCGTGGATGTAGCCCTGTCTGTGCAGAAAGCTGCCAAGCACGGGCAGCTCGTCCTTCATCCCGGCAGCCACTCTCTGCAGCACAAGGCTTTTCCCCGTGTCGTCCAGGACCGGCGTGGCAAGTCCCCCCGCCTCCTCCAGGATCCTGTGGCTCAGGCGCCCGAAGCTTAGGACATCGATGTTCATGATGCCGCCGCAGTCGCTTAAGAGCACCATGTCCTTCTGGGTCTGCATGGTGAACTGATCCGGCACGATCACATAGAAATTCTGCCCCGGATTTTCCCTTGCCAGCCGGATGATCTCGGAATAAACCTGTCTGCTTTTCCCCGCCCCCGAAGGGCCAAAAACAAATTTTAAGCTCATAATGACTCCCTTTTACCTTGTTGCCTCGAATATGGTCATTATAACAGGATATAACCAAAAATCCAAGGAAAGGGTGGTTGATTTCTCAGCCACCCCGTTGTATAATCTGATTTAGAAAGTGATCGGATGCGAGTCCGATATGCCCTCAGTAAATTGAATACAAAAAAAGAATAGCATCTCAACTTGTCTGGGGAAGGATGCTATTTCTTTTTGTCAAATCGCAAAATTTTAGCATATGTAAAATCGGAGGTGACGCATCTACATGAAACCCCTGGATGATCTGAAGAACAAGAAGCTTTTTTTATTTGATATCGACGGCACGCTGGCCGTGGGGGATACGCTTTATCCGGGCAGCGCCGATCTCCTCTCCTATATTGACCGAATCGGCGGAAAATCCTATTTTATCACCAACAACTCCACTAAGAGCGGCAGGGACTATGTGGAAAAATTCCGCAAAAGCTTTCACCTGGAAACTTCGGAGGATCAGTTTATCACCTCCGGGTTTATGACGATCAGGTATCTTTTAAAAAATTTCTCCGGCAGGAAGATTTTTGTCCTGGGAACTGCCTCTTTTGTGAGGGAGCTGCGGCAAAACGGTCTGTGTGTGACGGAAGAAGCGGAGGACGGCATAGAATGTGTGGTGGCCGCCTACGACAGCGAACTGACCTATGGAAAGCTGACCAGGATCAGCAAGGTGCTGTTTACCTGCGATGTGCCCTTTCTCGCCACAAATCCTGACCTTCGCTGCCCCATCGACTTCGGCTTTATCCCGGACTGCGGCGCCATCTGCGACATGATCACCGACACATGCGGCAAAAAACCTCTCTATCTGGGGAAGCCAAACAGAGAGGTTGTTGATTTTTGTATTGAGGCCTCCGGCTTTTCCCGGGAGGAAACCCTTGTGGTAGGGGACAGGCTCTACACGGATATCGCCTGCGGCTTAAACGCCGGTGTGGACACCTGCGTGGTGTTCACCGGGGAGGCAGCGCCGGAGGATATGGCGGACACGCCCTACCCTGCGGACTACAGCTTTGAAAATATCAGTGAACTTCTGAAGCACTGCCTGTAATGGCAAACCGCCCCGCTTTTCAGTCCTGGATCCCTTTCTCAATGATCCCGAAGCCTAACGGATATGGACCGGTGTGGACACCGATTGCCGCACCGATCTGGTAGGTGGGGATTTCCTGAATGTCGTACCCCTTTTCCCTGAGCACCTTCACCGCATGATCCCTGAATTCCTTTCCCTCCTCGATGTCGTAGCCGTAGCCTACCGACAGGCTGTAGCAGTCGATGCTCTTTCCCCGCTTGTCCAGGTAAGAGACCAGAAGATCCAGCGCCTTCTCCACGCTGCGCTTTCTGCCTCTGCCGATGCCGGAGGGGAAAATCTCTCCCTGCTTTAAGGTGATCACAGGCCGGATCCCCAGGACACCGCCCGCAATGGCCGCAACCTTGCCGATGCGCCCGCCGTGTCTTAAGTACTCCATGTCTCCCACGGTAAAGAAGATCCTTCCCGTTCCCTTGATCTCCTCCAGCCGGGCCACCGCATCCTCGTAGCTGAAATCTGCATCGCGCAGCTTCACCGCCTCCAGCGTGTAAATCCCCTGAAGGACCGTGTCGACTGTGGAGTCGATCACGGTGATCTGCGCATCCGGATACTCCTCGCGGATGAGATCCGCACCGCTCATGGCGGACTGCAGGGAACCGCTGAATTTCGTGGTGATACAGATACAGATCACAGGAACCTTCTCCTTGACAAAGGGAAGGAAGGTATCTGCATAATCCTGGGCGGACGGCATGGAGGACTTGGGGTAGACGCCCTTTCTGTCAACCATCTGCTGATAAAACTCCCGGATACCGATATCTACATTTTCCTTCAGATAATTCTCCCCGTCAAAGGAGACATAGAAAGGCACGATCGTTATATTTTTCTCCTGCGTCAGCTCTGCAGGAAGATCACAGGATCCGTCACTGATAATATGGAAATTCTCGCTCATCATATTCCTCCCATGTCCGGAGAATGACATCAGACTCCGGACAGCTTTCACATTTTGCACAAACCAAGGATACCATGTTTTTACTCAAATAGCAACATGTTAGACGAGGCGAAACCACATTTTATAGTTATTTTATCTTCTATTCGTAGTTTTGATTACTACATTGCTGTAAACAGCACATTTCTCCAATGCTTCTACCGCAGGGTCTCTCTGTAGAGGCGCAGGACATTCTGATAAAAGATTTTGTCCAGCTCCCTCTCCGTAAAGCCGCTTTTTTTCAGCCCTTCCCACAGTCTTCCCATGCTCTGGGCGCCGGGCAGCTCCTCCTGGTCCCCGATGCCGTCAAAATCACTGCCGAGCCCCAAAACCTCCAGTCCGCCCACATTCACAATATGTCTTGCGTGGCGCGCCACATCCTGTATGGAGGCAGGCAGCCTCTTTCCCGCAGGCTGCTCCTTCAGAAACGCCTCGCAGTAATTCAGTCCCGTCACCCCGCCTCTGTCAGCCAGGGCTTTGATCATCTCATCCGTCAGGTTTCTGACACAGGGGCAGACGGCTCTGGCGTCGGAGTGGCTTGCCGCAAAGGGCTTCTTTGTCACCTGAAGCACGTCGAAAAAGCCCGCATCCGACAGGTGGGACACATCCGGGATGATCCCCAGTTCCTCCATCCTGGCCACAAATTCCTTTCCCTTTTCGGTGAGGCCGCCTGTCAGGTTGGGAATATTGTCGGCAACATTGTTGGGGTACCCCAGCTCGTTGGGGAAATTCCAGGTGAGGGTGATCATGCGGACCCCCATGTCATAGAGGGTCTGGAGCTTGGAAAGCTCTCCCTTGCAGACCGCACCCTCCTCCACTGTCAGCAGGGAGGACATTTTTCCTGCCGCCTCGTTGGCTGCGATGTCGGAAAACTGTAAAACCGGGGCGATCAGGTCGCTGTTTTTTTCCATCTCGCTCTGATAGTGTCCGTAGATCCTCTGCACTCTCTCCCAGGGGTCCCCGTCGCGGTCCAGCTCCACAAACATAGCGAAATTCTGCAGCAGATAGCTGCTCTGCTTCATGCGCAAAAGGTCAATGTGACCTTCGTTTTCCCTCAGGGAACCGTTTTCTCCGCTGTCCTTTTTGCAGAGCAGACGATAGATGGTGTCGCAGTGCATGTCGATGACTTTCATGATCTTGTACTCCCTCATTTGTCTTTTTACTTACAGACCGCTTTTTTCCTTGTTCATCACGGCG
>CAYPSH010000194.1:0-3869 GCA_964413445.1 uncultured Acetatifactor sp. | reverse complement strand
TTCATCATGCACTGGGTGAAGGTCTGGGCGCCGTGCCCCGCCGTCTTGTGACAGCGGATCTTCCTGTCATCCACCACGATATAACCGGCACAGTTGTAAGGACTGTCCGGGGTGACCACTCCCTCCTCCAGCCCTGCGGCGGCGGTAATGATCTTAAAGGTGGAACCCGGCTCATAGGTGTCGTTGATACAGCCGTTTCGCCAGATGCTGTTCAAAAGAGCCTGCTCTTCCTCGCTCGTCAGATCTTCCCCCGCATCCTCCGGCAGCTCATACGGGTTGTTCAGGTCGAACTCCGGCACATTGACACAGGCCAGCATCTCCCCGTTCTGCGGGTTCATCACCAGGATCAGGACGCTGTCCGCCTCCTTTGCGGCGCAGGTCTGAACCGCAAGCTGGGTGGCATAGGTCTGGATGTTCCAGTCCAGGCTGGTCACAAGATCCTGCCCGCTCTCAGGCTCGATCCGTCTCTCCCCTGCGGCCTCCACCTCTATCCCCCTGGCGTCCGTCATGGTGAGGATCGTGCCGGACACCCCCTTTAAGGATTCCTCATAGACAACCTCAAGTCCGATGATGCCCTGATTGTCCCCGCCCGTAAAGCCCAGCACCTTGCTGGCAAGCGTTCCGTAGGGATAATATCTCTTGTAATCCTCATCCACCTTCACGCCCGCCAGGTCGTATTCCCGGATACGGTCTCCCGTCTCCTTATCCACATTGCTCCTGATGCGCTCCATGGAACTGTACTTTTCCACCCGGCCTCTCACATATTCCTCCGACAGCTCCAGCTCTTCGCAGAGCATGGAGATCACCGCCTCCTCGTCCTCGATCTGATTGTGGATGACAGAGACTGTGCAGACAGACTTGTTGTCCGCCAGCACAATGCCGTTTCTGTCCAGGATACGCCCTCTTGCCGCCTTGATGCTCCTCTCTCTCTCATGCAGATCGGTTGCCATATCCGCGTAATGGTCAGCGCGCCACACACACAGATACACCAGTCTGCCGAAAAGAATGACAAAAATTCCCGCGCACAGGAAAAAGACAAGCATGATCTTCTTCCTGTGGAACAGCTTATGTTTCCTCTCCGCCATGGAAAACCTCATAAAAAGGGGTTTAGTATACTGTATTCCCGGATTTTGAGGTTATGCCTGTTTCTTTTTCTGTCTGTATGCCCAGTATTTGTTGAGCACAAAATTCATGGGGACCGTGATCGCCAGATTGATGGCTGCCGCCAGAAGATTCCCCCAGAACACTCCGTCCAGAGAGGCAAAGCCCTTTCCCGCGCACCACTCCCCCAGGGGAGCGGTCAGGGACGCAATGCCCAGGATGTCGATCCACAAAACAAGGAGAGCCGCATTCACAAGATATCCCCAGAAATAGGCCAGATAGGTCTTGGCAAGTACCTGCCACCAGACTCTTTTCTCTCCGTCCTCCTTCTCTTTGAACACGTACCTGCTGCTCCAGTAATAGGCATTGATGACGCTTAAGGAAAAGCCGATGAAGCTGGCCGGCAGATAATGCACCTTAAAAAACACCAGCACCGCATAGACCCCTTCGCTGATCACTGTGTTCGACACACCCACCAGCACGAATTTGATGAACTGCCACAGCCCTTTTCCCTTATCTGAAGTAAAATCTGACATAGCGCCCGTCCTCCGATCTGCTGTAGCCGAAATCATTTTCAATGTACTGCATGATCCAGCTGTCCTCCGGCTCCATCAGCTGTCCGTACCAGCAATCCACCACGATCACATCCGGCGTTTTCTCAGGATAAAGCTCCCAGTACGCAAGAAGCCTCTCGTCGTAGCTGGTAGGGTCCACGATGGAGAAATGGCTCACGGACAGATCCCGGAACAGATAGGGTGTGGTACCTCCCGTCCCCACCATGTTGGTGACGATCAGACAGTTTAAGCCCTCGTCCACATAGGCCTCGAAGTCCTCGTAGTCACAGTCGTTCACGTAGGCCTGCATATAATTGGTGAGGATGCCTGCCGCAGGCCCCTCCTTCATGATGCCGCCCAGCCCTATGACCGTGTTGGTCTCGGTCTTTCCCGCCCGGAGCGTAACTCCTTTTCCGAAGATGGAGACGAAGGCCAGGCTCCCCAAGAGCACCAGGATCCAGACGCGGCTTGTGCTCTTTCCGAAGCTGTTCTCCAGCGCAAAGACAAGAAGCAGCGCACAGGCAAGCACCCCGGGCATGGCATGGGGGATGGCGTAAAAGAAGCCAAGGTCACTCATATAGAGCACCCCGAGCAGCAGGACCAGACTTCCTGCCAGACAGGGGAGCAGCAGATACTTTCTCTCATCCGCGTAATACCAGCCCGCCGCTGCAAGGCAGAGGATGGCAAACAAATGGATCTGCGGCTCCTCATAGCCCTTTCCCAGGACCGTCCAGTACACAAGCTGGATCCCCTCCGCAGCCAGGGCCGTAGGGACTGCCACACCTGTGAGAAACGGCGTGCGCTTCATTGTCTCCGGGATGCTTTTTCTCAAAATAAGCCAGATCAGGACACCGATCAAAAAGGCTGCCCCAAACAGCAGGAACTCCTCCCCAAGCCCCTGAAGGATCCGGGTCAGTCTGCTTCCGTCCCCGATCGACAGGTCATGGGTCAGATCAAATTTCAGGATATATCCCACATTCCGAAGCATTTCATCAAGGCTTACTCTGCGAAGCACCGCCAGGATGAAAAGTCCCCCGCAGACCGCACAGGTTCCCGCAAAGAGAAGGGCTCCCCGCACCTTCCGCCTCTCTCCCGCAAAAAGGATCACGATCAGAAATACGGGAAAGAGCAGAAGATCCGCAGGATAGGCGAGCACGGAGAGGGACATCCCGAGCCCGGAGACAAAAATCCACAGCCATCCCGCCCTGCTTCTCTTCCCGTCCACAGCTTTCAGACGATATTCCGCCAGAGAGAGAACGATAACGGTAAAAGACCAGAGCTGGAGATTGGAGAATTCCGGGATCTGGATCAGCTTGGGGACAATATTGAAATAACAGATACCAAGCAGGAACGCATATTCCCGTTCCGTCACCTTTTTCAGGATCCGGTATACCCAGAGCGTCAGAAATAACTGCACAAGGGTTGTGACACACCTGAGGAACACAACCACCCCGGTATACCCTCCCCAAACTGCCGTAAACAGGCGCATCAGGGCAGCGCAGACAAAGGCCGACGTCTGATGGGGCTCCCACATGGTCCCGAACAGCGTGTCCCCGGAAAGGCTGCGGTATGCCATGACGATCTGGTACTCTTCATCCAGCGTGTAGTCCACGAATATCAGTTTGATACAAGCCAGAAAGCTGCCCAGAATCAGCAGATTCCGAAGCAGCCTCCAGCCTTTTTCCCTTTTCCTCACTTCTCCTGTCTCTCCTGCCCTTCGGGCTCTTTGTGCTCATCAATGATATAGGGAGGCCTTGTCCTGGAAGCATCCAGCGTCCTCCACAGATACTCTCCCAGTATGCCCAGCATGGACAGAATCAACCCTGAGGAGAGCAGGATCACGCACATCAGCGAGGTCCACCCTGTGATAGGCACACCCTTGCTGAAAAATTCCACCAGCACGCTCACAAAAAGGATCAGTGCAAAGATATCAAAGATCACCCCGATATAGGTCATAAAGCGGATGGGCACATAGGAAAAGCTCATCATCGAGTCCATCACCAGCTTAAATTTCTTTGCAAAGGTCCAGCGGGATTTTCCCTTTTCCCTGTCCTTTCTGTCAAAGTAGACCATATCCGTCCGAAAGCCCGCCCAGAGCACCTGCAGGGTCAGGCTGGAATTTTTCTCATCCAGCCTCTCTAAAACTTCTATGACCTGTCTGTCGATCAGATAGCAGTCGCAGCCGCCCTCCGGCATGTTCTTGTTCACAAACTT
>CAYPSH010000193.1:0-3891 GCA_964413445.1 uncultured Acetatifactor sp. | reverse complement strand
CACTGCTTTTTCACAGGTAGTTGTGGGTCTCGTAGTAGAGCTCATTCACATGGTCAGAGTGCAGGAGTTCATGGGCTCTGCGGCCTAATGGCCTGCCAAGGTACTCCTCGTAGGCCTTCTGCACTTCCGGATTTTCATGGGAGAAGCGGAGATGTCTCTCGCTGTCAAGCCGGTAGAGCTTTCCTCCCCGCTCTGCTGCCAGCTCGCAGCCGTCGTGGATGGGCTGTCCGCCTCCGCCGACGCAGCCGCCGGGGCAGGCCATCACCTCCACAAAATCGTAGGCGACCTTTCCTGCGATGATATCCTGCATCAGCTTTTCCGCATTCAAAAGCCCGCTGACCGTGCAGGTATGTAAGGTCTTGTCCCCCAGCTTGAAATCTGCCTCTCTTCTGCCCATCTCGCCGCGGACTGCCTTGAAGGCATCCGGCTCACAGTTGTGTCCTTCCGCCGACGCATAGGCAGTCCGAAGCGCCGCCTCCATCACGCCTCCGGTGACACCGAAGATGACGCCTGCGCCCGTGGACTCGCCCAGAGGGGAATCAAACTTCTCTTCCTTTAAGAATCTGGGGTTGATGTGCTCAGCGCGGATCATCCTCACAAACTCTCTTGTGGTCAGCACCAGATCCACATCCTGCCCCGCTCCCGCACTCCTCATGTAGGACAGGGACGCCTCTCGCTTCTTCGACACGCAGGGCATGATGGAGATACAGCAGATATTGTGGGGATCGATCCCGGTTTTATCCGCAAAGTAAGACTTTGTCATAGCCCCGAACATCTGCTGGGGGGATTTTGCTGTGGAGAGATTCCTAAGGTACTTGGGATATCTCTTGGACACAAAGCTCACCCAGCCGGGACAGCAGGAGGTAAACATAGGCCATGCGTACTTGCCGGGATTGTTCAGTCTCTCCAGAAGCTCGCTGCCCTCCTCCATAATGGTCAGGTCCGCGGCAAAATTGGTGTCAAACACATAGTCAAAGCCCATGCGCTTCAGGGCCGCCACCATCCTGCCCTCGGATGCCTCCTCCCCGTCAAGTCCAAGCTCCTCGCCCCAGGAGGTCCTCACGGCGGGAGCCACCTGGACAACCGTCACCTTCTCCGGATCGGCAAGCGCCTCAAAGACTTTGGGAATATCATTCCGCTCTCTCAGGGCACCTGTGGGGCAATGGGTGATGCACTGGCCGCAAAGGGTACAATCGGAGGTATCGATCGTCTTATTGCACGCCACATCCACCGTTGTCCTGGAACCGGTATTCTGCACATCCCACACATGCATATCCTGCACCTTGTCACAGATCTGCACACAGCGCATGCACTTGATACATTTTCTGGAGTCACGGATCAGGGGAAAGCTGTGATCCCAGGGAGTCTGCGGGATTTCCTCCCTGAAGGGAACCTCCAGGATCCCCAGGTCGTTGGAAATCTTCTGCAGATTGCAGTTGCCGCTTCTGACGCAGGTTGCGCAGTGGCAGTCGTGCTGGGACAAGATCAGCTCCACATTGTGCCTGCGCACTCTTCTCACCTTCGGAGAGTTGGTGTAGATCACCATCCCCTCCTCCACGGGGCTGTTGCAGGCTGTGATCAGCTTGTTCTTCCCCTGCATCTCCACCACGCAGACCTTGCAGGCACTGATCTCATTGATCCCCTCCAGAAAACATAGATGAGGGATTTCAATTCCCAGCGTCAAAGCCGCCTTCATGATCGTGGTTCCCTCGGCCACAGTTGCAGAAAGGCCGTCTATTGTCAGATTTACCATATCGCCGCTCTGCCTCCTTTCAGGCTGCCGTAGCCATATTTGTCACATCTTAAGCACCTTCCGGCCTCCTGGCAGGCCTCCTGCCTGGTCATGCCGCACTCGAAGGCTTCAAAATGCTGCTTTCTCTCCTCAGCCTCCGCCTCAGAGAGCTGTATCCTTCCGCAGGGCTCCTTGTCCTCGTAGGACACCGGCGGGATCTCCACATCACAGCTGATCACATGATGGAAGCCCAGATATTCGTCGATGTTGGCCGCCGCCACCTTGCCGGAGGCGATGGCGCGGATCACCGTTGCCGGACCGGTCACGCAGTCCCCGCCCGCAAACACGCCGGGCACATCCTTCACCTCGCTGTCGCTCAAGGCCGCAATGGTTCCTCTTTTGACGGAGAGTCCAGCCTCCTCGAAAGCGCGCACCTCAATGCCCTGTCCGATGGCCACCACCACAATGTCGCAGGGAATCCTCATCAGGGGCACGTCCGCCTGGATGGGTCTCGCCCTGCCCCATGCATCGATAGGCCCGATGATCTGCGGCTCCACCCAGAGTGCCGTCACATTTCCGTTTTCGTCCCCCTCGATCCTGTGGGGTGCCTTCAGGCTGTAGAGTTCCGCGCCCTCGGCGATGGCACCCTCCACCTCCTCCGGCAGAGCGGTCATGTCATCCTGACGCCTTCTGTATGCGATCCCCACCTTCTTTGCCCCAAGGCGGATGGCGGAACGGGTACAGTCCATGGCGACGTTTCCGCCGCCCACCACAACGACAGTCTTGTCCTTAAAGTCCGGCATATCGTCATCGCCGATGCGCCGCAGCATCTCCACCGCGCTGATGACGCCGTTTAAGTCTTCGCCCTCGATGCCGATCTTCTTGTCCGTGTGGGCGCCGATGGCCACATGCACGGCATCAAACTCACTCTTAAGCACTTCAAAGGGAATCTCGCCCTCGCCGTTTCCGATCTTCGTATTCAGACGAACCTCCACCCCTGTGGAGAGGATGGCGTCGATATCCTCCTGCAGTCTTTCTCTGGGGAAGCGATAGTTGGGGATGCCGTAGCGCAGCATGCCGCCCAGCCTGCTCTTCTCCTCAAACACCACCGCATGATGCCCCATCAGTTCCAGGTAGTAGGCCGCTGAAAGCCCGCCCGGCCCGCCGCCCACAATTGCGATCCGCTTGCCGGTGCTCTCCGCTTTTTGAGGCACAGGCACTGTGTTGGCTCTGGCATTGTCCACAGCCATCCGCTTCAGACCCCTGATGTTGACGGAGCTGTCGATCATGTTTCTCCGGCACCTGGCCTCGCAGGGATGCTCGCAGATCAGCGCGCAGGCAGTGGGGAAGGGATTGTCCTTGCGGATCAGCTTCACCGCGTCCGCATACCTCTCTTCCCTCACCAGGGCGATATAGCCGGGGATATCCACGCCCGCAGGGCAAAGCGCCACGCAGGGCACCGGCTGGGTGATATGGCAGGAGCACTTGCCATGCTCGATGTGATGCCTGTAATCCTCCATGAAGCCGTCCATGCCCGCAAGCACCATGTGAGCCGCCTCATAGCCGATGGCACAGTCCGCAGAATCCATGATGTCGGAGGCCGTCTCCCGGATCAGATCCAAAGTCTTCAGATCCGCTCTTCCCTCCAGGACATCCTCCAGAAGATGCTGGAGCTGCAGAAGGCCGATTCGGCAGGGAGAACATTTTCCGCAGGTCTGCGCGTGGCAGAGTTTTAAGAAAGATAACTGTAAATCCACCGGGCAAAGTCCGGGGGGACTGGCAATGATGCGCCGCTCCAAATCCTTGTACAGCCGTTCCACTGTCAGCTGTGCCGTGTTGGGCGTTGCGATTCTCAATCGACTCATGGCTACCTCCGTTATGTAAGTGCTTACATTTTTCTGTCATTGTACCCCAACAGGGACAAAGTATCAATACCTGCGCGGAAAGTTATTTTTTTATCACTGTTTTCCGCTTGTCCTTTCCCCTTGTCCTTTCAGAGCTTGCCAGATACTGCCGCGCCGGGACGCGCCTGGAACTTCCATGTGGTGAAATACCGGAAAACTTCGGAAATACACACACCTTCGGATACTTCCGCGTGGTGAAATTCTGGAAAACTTCAAAAATACGCACACCTTCGGATACTTCCGCGTGGTGAAATG
>CAYPSH010000192.1:0-3905 GCA_964413445.1 uncultured Acetatifactor sp. | reverse complement strand
AGGAAATGCTGGAGCACATCATCTGCCAGATGGAGACAGAGAGCGGCATGGACCGTGCTGCGGCCATTGCCGACATGAGATTTTCCTTTATCCAGGAGGTGTGCGATATTTCGGTGATAAAGCCACGGGAGAGTAAGGAACACATCAGAAGTGCAAAGATTGACCAGATACTGACGGGAAAGTACACGGCTATCCCCGCCTTTATCGGCATTATGGGACTGGTGTTCTGGCTGACCTTCAATGTGATCGGCGCGTGGCTCCAGGACCTGCTGGATGCGGGTATCACCTGGGTTTCTGATCTGGCGGATGCGGGGCTTACGGCGGCCAATGTCAATCCGGTGCTGCACTCTCTGGTGATCGACGGGATTTTTAACGGCGTGGGAAGCGTCTTAAGCTTTCTGCCCATTATCGTGACTCTGTTTTTCTTCCTGTCCCTCTTAGAGGACAGCGGCTATATCGCGAGGGTTGCCTTTGTCATGGACAAGCTCCTCAGAAAGATCGGGCTGTCGGGGAGAAGCATTGTGCCCATGCTGATCGGCTTCGGCTGTACCGTGCCCGGTGTTATGGCCACCAGAACCCTCCCCTCCGAGAGAGACAGAAAGATGACGATCCTTCTGACCCCCTTTATGAGCTGTACGGCAAAGCTGCCTATCTATGCCTTTTTTACCGCGGTCTTTTTCCCGAAGCGCGGAGGGCTTGTGATGATAGGGCTGTATGTGCTGGGAATCCTTCTGGGGATCGTCATGGCCCTTGTCATGAAGGGAACCGCCTTCAAGGGGGAAGCCGTGCCCTTTGTCATGGAGCTTCCCAACTACCGCATGCCCGGGGCGAAGAATGTGGCGCATCTGCTCTGGGACAAGGCGAAGGATTTCCTGCAGAGGGCGTTCACTGTGATCTTTGTGGCGACCATCCTTATCTGGTTTTTGCAGACCTTTGATTTCAGACTCAACATTGTGGAGGATTCCCAGAACAGTATGCTTGCCGTGATCTCCGGCCTGATCGCACCGCTCTTAAAGCCTCTCGGACTGGGAGACTGGAGGATTGCCACCGCGCTGATCACCGGTTTTATGGCAAAGGAGAGCGTGGTCTCCACCCTGAATATCCTGTTCGGCCCGGGCAGCGCCCTCACATCGGCGCTTACACCCCTCGCCGCTGCCAGCATGCTGGTGTTCTGCCTCCTCTACACGCCCTGCGTGGCAGCCATCGCTTCTATCAGGCGGGAGCTTGGTAAAAAGTGGGCGCTGGCGGTGATCCTGGAACAATGCCTGATCGCCTGGGCGGCGGCCTTCATCGTCCGCCTGATCGGAATGGGATTGGGACTTTGAGAAAGCTATAAAATTATAATAATGAAGAAAGAGAGGATGGACGGATGAAGATCACGAAAGACACAAAACCGGCTGAAATTCCCGAACTGGCCCCATGTTCTGAGCTTTTGATGTACAAATGTCAGACGGAGGACCGCCCTGTCGTGCAGATGTCGTTTCAGGAGATGGTTGAAAACCAGCCGACATGGAACAGAAACAGTATGATGCGCGGAATAGAACACCTGCAGGAGGCGGTGAAGGGAAAGACTGTTTTCTACCGGACATATTCGGAGGAGGAGATCAGCAGAGATCCCGAAAAGGCGGATGTCGGCGTCTTTTTCCTGCCGGCGGAGGGACAGTCCTCGGATAAGCCGTTTATCGTCTGCTGCTCCGGCGGCGGATATTCCTGTGTCTGCTCGATCGTAGAATCCTTCCCGGTGGCGGCTGTCTTCAACGAGCTGGGCTATCACGTATTTGTCCTGAATTATCGCGTGTCGGATCATAAGACATGCCTGATGCCGAAACCGCTTGAGGATCTTGCGGCGTCGGTGAGGTATATTCTGGATCGCAGGGAACAGTTCGGGATACGCAATACCGAATATATTGTAAACGGATATTCGGCAGGCGGAAACCTGACTGTCCTGTACGGAATGGAGAGCAAGGGATATAAAAGCTATGGGCTGCCGAGACCGAAGGCTCTCTTTCCGATCTATCCCGTCATCTCCACATCCACGGAATATATGCAGGAGGGACCGGGCAGAGACGATCTGCTTTCCACCATGTTCGGTCCGGGCTGGAGGGAAGATGAGATAAAAGAGTATAACCTGCCGGAAAATATGACGGAAAACTATCCGCCCTGCTACATTGTGGCGGCTAAGGATGACAACCTGGTCGATCCCAAAAATTCAGAGGATCTCAAGCGCATGCTCGACCGGTATGGGATTCCGGCGGCACTCGAAATGGCGGAGTTCGGCGGGCACGGCTGGGGAGACGGAAACGGGAGCGGAGCCGCCGGCTGGCCTTATCGCGCGATTCATTTTTTGGAACACCTGTAGAGACTGTCTTTTGCCCGATCGTTTGGACGGAATTGGAACCTTGAAGAGAGGTTTTGAGATAAATGGAGGGAAGCAAAAATGGGAATGGAAGGTTACAGATTGGATGCGCACGGAACGTGTGCAAAAGAGGCGGTCGTGAAGGGCCAAAATTATCGGTTTTCCATACTTACGCAGGCACTGATCAGGATGGAATACGCAGAGAGCGGAAGCTTTGAGGATCATCCGACTCAGACGGTCTTGAACAGAGACTTTCCGGTGCCGAAGTTTCGGGTGGAGGAGGATTCGAAGGGGGTCATCATCCGGACAGACGCGCTGGAACTGCACTATGACGGAAAGAAATTTACCAAAAAGGGTCTCTGGGTGAAGGTGTATGATGTGGGAGGCCGAGAGGCGGTATGGCACTACGGAGAGGCGGTCAGGGATCTTGGGGGAACTGCCCGGACATTGGATGAGGCGGACGGGGAAATCCCGCTGGGGAGCGGAGTCTTGTCCAGAAACGGGTACTCGATTGTCGACGACAGCGCAACTATGCTCCTGACAGAGGATGGCTGGATCAAACCGAGAAACGCAGGAGATATTGATATTTACTTTTTCGGGTATGGACATCGGTATTTGGAATGCCTTAAGGATTTCTTTCATCTGTGCGGAAAGACGCCTCTCTTGCCAAGATATGCGCTGGGAAACTGGTGGAGCAGGTACCATCGCTATTCGGAAGGTGAATATAAGGAACTTGTACAGCGTTTTGAGGAGGAAAAGATCCCGTTCTCCGTGGCTGTGGTGGACATGGACTGGCATCTGGTGGAAGATGTGGATCCAAAATATGGGAGCGGCTGGACAGGATTTACCTGGAACAGAAAGCTTTTTCCCGACCCGGCAGAATTTATGTCGTGGCTTCACGGACACGGTCTGAAGGTCATCTTGAACATTCATCCCGCGGACGGGGTCCGCGCGTATGAGGATGCCTATGTGCGCGTGGCTGCCGCGATGGGCATGGATCCGAAGGAGGGAAAGGCAGTAGAATTTGATCCGGCGGATCCTGAGTTCATGGAAGTATATTTTAAGGAATTGCTTCATCCCATGGAGGAAGAGGGAGTAGATTTCTGGTGGATAGACTGGCAGCAAGGAACAGCCACAAAAATACCCGGGCTGGATCCGCTGTGGATATTAAACCACTATCATTTTTTGGACAGCGGATGGAGAGGACGGCGCAGGATGACTTTTTCCCGCTATGCGGGCGTGGGGAGCCACCGTTACCCGGTGGGATTTTCCGGAGACACCGTTGTCAGTTGGGAGAGCCTGAAATTTCAGCCGTATTTTACCAGCACGGCAAGTAATATCGGATATGGCTGGTGGAGCCACGATATCGGCGGTCATATGAAAGGGATACGGGATGATGAGCTGATGGCGAGGTGGATACAGCTTGGCGTATTTTCGCCTGTCAACCGCCTCCACAGCACGAACAACCCCTTCGCGGGAAAAGAACCGTGGAAGTTTGACCGGGATACGGAGTATGTGATGAAAGAATTCCTCCGTCTCCGCCATGCGT
>CAYPSH010000191.1:0-3905 GCA_964413445.1 uncultured Acetatifactor sp. | reverse complement strand
ATTATACCATAAATATTGTACTTTGCAAAAGGAAAAGCCCCCACATCTATGGATTTTGCGTTTATAAAATTCGACATAAAAATACAAGGGATCAAAGGTTTCTCAATCCCTTGTAGAAAAGTCTTAATTGGATCAGGCCTCGATTTTCTTACAGCACGCGAATGCCAGGGCGCCGGGGCCGATGTGACAGGCAACGCTCAAAGAAAGCGGGTCAATGTGTACATCATAGCCGGGGAACTGTTCAGAGATCTCCTGTGCATAGCTTTCCGCAGCTGCTCTGTCATAGGTGTAAGCGACCTCCAGCCATATGTGTTTATCCTCTGTCAGACCGCCGAAGCGGTTCTCAATATCGTTTTTAATGGCACCGATCATAATGGTCTTTCCCTGGTTGGTGGTGCGCGCCTTTGCAAAGGCATCCAGCTTCTCGCCCTGGATCTGCAGGACAGGCTTCAGCTTCAGCATGGTGCCGATCGCTGCTGCTGCAGGGGTGATCCGGCCGCCTTTTTTCAGATAGTACAGGGTGTCAAGCATGATGTAGATGCTGCTGTTAAACTTATCCTTTTCAAGAAAATCCTTGATCTCTGCGGCATTCATCCCCTTGGAGGCCAGAAGTTTTGCATCCAGGCAGGACTGTCTCTGGGTTACGGAAATCCTCTGGTTGTTTACCACCTGCACCTTTCCGCCGTAGTCCTCCGCAAGCATCAGCGCCGACTGGCAGGAGCCGGAAAGCCCGCTGCTCATGGGAATGTGAACAATCTCATCGTAATCCTTCAAAATATCATTCCAGAGATTCATCACGGATTCCGGAGACGGCTGACTGGTAGAGATATCAGCGCCGGAAGCCAGTCTCTCATAGAACTCCTCCTGCGACAGATTGATATCTTCAAAAAAAGTCTCTTCATTGATCATAAAAGGCATGGGAAGCACAAAGATACCCATCTCTTTGGCAGCCGCCTGAGTGATACCGCTGTTACTGTCCGTTACGATTGCGATTTTCGACATTTTATTCCTCATTTCCTGTAAAGATTCACCTGCTTTTAAAGCACCATGGAATACATTTTACCTTTATATACTTCGGAAGTCAACAGAATTCGCGGCAACACTTTCCAGGTGGTGTCGTAAATTGTCGTGACCGGGAGAGGTCAGGCCGGGATCTTCTGCCAGTAAGTTTTCCACCGCCTCCGAAGCCTCCTTTAACACAGCCGCATCCGTGTAAATGTCGCCGATGCGGAAAGCAAATTCCCCGCTCTGGCGGATCCCGAACAGATCTCCGGGTCCTCTGAGCTTTAAATCCTCGGAGGCGATAAAAAAGCCGTCATTGGAACGGTTCAAAATCTGCAGCCTCTCCATGGTATCCTTATTTTCCTTCGTGTTCACAAAAATACAATAGCTCTGGAATTCTCCCCGTCCCACGCGCCCTCGGAGCTGATGCAGCTGTGCCAGGCCGAAGCGCTCTGCATTTTCCACCATCATCACCGTGGCATTGGGCACATTGATCCCCACCTCGATCACGGTGGTTGACACCAGGACGTCAATGTCTTTTGCGGCAAATTCTTCCATGATCCGGGTTTTGTCCGCGGGCTTCATTTTGCCGTGCAGATATTCCACGCGCACAGTGGCCGGAAGGGCGGCCCTTAGCTTCTCGGAATATTCCACCACATTTTCAAGCTCCTCGATTTCGCCCTCTTCCACCTGAGGACAGATGACATAGCACTGTCTTCCCTTCTCCACCTCACCCGCAATAAACTGATAGGCTTTTGCCCGATAGGAAGTATTTACCACACAGTTTTTGATGGGAAGCCTCTCGGCAGGCAATTCATCTATCACAGAAATATGCAGATCGCCATACAAAATGATGGCAAGGGTTCTCGGGATCGGGGTGGCGCTCATGACGAGGATATGGGGATTTTCCCCTTTCCCGGCCAGCTTTTCCCGCTGATGCACGCCGAACCGGTGCTGTTCGTCCGTCACCACCAGGGCAAGCGCCTGATACTGCACCTTATCCTGGATCAGGGCGTGGGTACCGATGACCAGGTTTGCCTCGCCGGAAGCAATCCTTTCATACGCCTCCCGCTTCTCCTTTGCGGTCATGGAGCCCACAAGAAGCACAGGCTTAAAATGCAATCCATAATTTTCTATATAATTCTGAACGGTTTCATAGTGCTGCATGGCGAGGACTTCCGTGGGTGCCATCATCGCTCCCTGATAGCCGTTTGCCGCCGTCATCAGCAGGGCAAGCAGGGCAATTACGGTTTTTCCGGAGCCCACATCTCCCTGGATGAGCCGGTTCATGCAGCGGCTGCTTCCAAGATCATCCCTGATCTCCTGCCAGACTCTTTTCTGCGCCCCGGTCAGCGGATAGGGAAGCTGCTCCAGAAAACGGACGGTATCCGCCGTTTCAAACATTTGAAAGGAATTCTCCAGCCCATCGCTGTACTGCTTGTTCTTCCTGAGCAAAAACAGGAAGGAAAAAAATTCGTCAAACACAAGCCTCTTTCTGGCAGCAGCCAGATCTTCCTTCTTCTCCGGGAAATGAATGGTTTCCAACGCTTCCCTTTCCGGCAGAAGTCCGTATTGTTTCAGCATGGTATCGTCATAGTATTCCGGCTCAAATGCATACTGGCACAACGCCTGTCTCACAGCCTTGCGGAAGGTCAGATTGGTCAGGCCTTTCGTCAGGGAATAAACAGGGATGAGATGGTTCATCTGTTTCCTGTAGTCATCATAAGAGAATATTTTCGGCTGCTCCATTCGCTTTGCGCCGCCCTTGCTTTGGACAGTTCCGCGAAAGAGGTAGTACCCGCCGGGGCGAAGCACCTTTTTCAAAAAAGGCATGTTAAAAAAGGTCAGCTGCATGGTCCCCGACCGGTCCGCAATATTGACATTCAAAATCTGCAGCTTTCCCGCTTTCTTCTCACTTGGGATCCCCGTCACGGCAGCATAGACAGCACAGACCTCGCCGGAAGGTGCTTTGGCGATATCCACCGGCTCCCGGAAGGCATCGTAATCTCTGGGGTACGATGTCAAAAGCTGCCCCACCGTCTGGATATCCAGTTTTGCGAACAGCTTACAGGTTTTTTCACCGATGCCCTTGATTTCTATGATAGGAGTATTGTAATCCATATATCCCTCTGCTTTTTCGGGAATTGAAACGGAGACAGCCCAAAGGCTGTCTCCGGTCTGTTCCCTTTATTCTACCGATGTCACATAATAATAAATAGGCTGGCCGCCGTACTGCAGTTCCACATCGCAGTCGGGATATTTTTCAGCCACCTGACTGCGGAAGGCTTCCGCGTCATTTTCGTCCACGTCACTTCCGTAGTAAATGCTGATGAGCTCCGAATCTTCATCCACCATCTGCGCGATCGTTTCAGCGGCAACCTCCCTTAAGGATGTGCCGACAGACAGGATACCGGAATCACCGATACCCATGTAATCGCCTTTCCTGATCTCCTTATCGTCAATGATGGTGTCACGGACAGCGTAGGTCACCTGTCCTGTCTTCACATTGTCGATCTCAGCGATCATGTTCTCCTCGTTCTCATCGGCAGACATTTCAGGCACAAAGTTGATGACGGCTGAAATGCCCTGCGGAATGGTCTTTGTGGGAATCACAAACAAGTCCTTGTCCGCAGTCAGCTCAGCGGCCTGATTTGCAGCCAGGATAATATTCTTGTTGTTGGGCAGGATGAAGACTGTCTTCGCATTGACCTTTTCCACCGCATCCAGAATATCAGCCGTGCTGGGATTCATGGTCTGTCCGCCTTCAATGATATAGTCCACGCCGAGGCTCTTAAAGATCTCGCTTAAGCCTTCCCCGACAGAAACTGCGATGAAGCCAAAATCCTTGGGCGGCTCTGCAGGCTTCTTCTGCTCCTGCTTTGCCTCTTCCTTCTCTGCCATCT
>CAYPSH010000190.1:0-3914 GCA_964413445.1 uncultured Acetatifactor sp. | reverse complement strand
CCACCCGGTTGCCGCTGACATTTTCCTGGACAAAGGCGTTCAGGGAAGAAAAGCAGTCACGGTTCCGTTTGAAGGCGGGCTTGACCTCCCTTGACTGACGGTAGGTGGTGTAGGCGGTGAAGGGGGTCACCACCAGCATGCACAGCGCCAGCTTTGTGTTGACAGTGAAGATCATCAGCAGCGCGAAGACAAACAGCAGCACATTCTGATACACCACATAGATCACATAGGCGACAAAGTGCCGGATGGCATCCATGTCCCCGGTCTGTCTGCTCATCAGGTCTCCGGTCCGCTTCTTATTATAAAAGGCGAAGTCCTCCTCCAAAAGCTTCCGGTATACCTTGCCGCGCATGTCGTAGAGGGTGCCCTGGGAGGCTGTCTCAAAGACCACCTGATAATAGAAGCGCAGGATCCCCGTCACAAGGGTGACAAGCAGCAGGAGAGCGATCAGCTTAGGCAGAAGGGAATAGTTTCCGCCCTCGATGACATCATCCACGATAATGCCGGAAATATAAGGGTTTACGATGGACAGAGCCGCGATCATGGTGGTCATGACAAGCCCCAGGATCATCAGTCCCCTGTACTTTCTTAAGAATGAATAAAACCATTTCAGAGGTTTCATTTCAAAATTCCTCCTTAGACACACTGTAGTAATATACTTCGAACAGATACCATTTTACTTTTTACGGATGAAAAGAAAATGGACAATCTTGCAACTTTGATGTAGATTTTTGCAAAAACAAATGACATTTTTCTAAAAAAAATGTACAATAGGTTTATTCAGAAACGGAGAACGATTTGTAATGGAAAAGATGAAAAGTTCGGAAAATATTGTGATAGAAGATTTAAACCCCACCTTTCTCTATACCTGGAAGGGAACCAGAAAAAAGAATAAGGACGAGGATTCCTTCCACAGTCATGATCATCTGGAAATGGCGTTTATCCTTTCCGGCGAGGGGAGATACCGGTTTGAGGAGGGCATCTGTCAGGTGAGGGAGGGGGATCTTCTGATCCTGAATCCCGGCGTGAAGCACCAGTCCATAGCCTGCCCGGAGGCGGAGATCCCTACCACGGAGTTTTTTGTGGGAGCCCTGGACATTCAGCTGGAAGGATATCCCCCGAACTTCCTTCCGGTGCCGGACGGCGGCCATGTGATCCACACATCCGGGGAGCTCAGACAGAAGCTGTTCCGCATCTGTTCCTCCATGGAGGCGGAAAATGCGGTGTGCAGGCAGGGAAGGTATTTCATGCTGAAAGCCTATCTGGTGCAGCTTTTGCTTCTGGTCATCCGGGAACAGTGCAGTCCGGTGGAGCGGATGGAGGGCTATGCCTTTGAATCCGCCAACAAAAAGTATGTGGTGGAGCAGATCGTGGGCTTTTTCGAGGATCATTACAGCGAAAAGATCTCTCTGGATCAGATTGCGGAAAATATGTACTTAAGTCCCTTTTATGTCTCTAAAATTTTCAAGAGTGAGACCGGGGACACGCCGATCCGGCATCTGATCAACATCAGACTGGAGAGGGCGAAGGAGCTTCTGGAGGCCGGCTACGAGGGAAGCATCCAGGAGGTTGCGGCAAAGGTGGGGTACGACGACGCCTACCATTTCAGCAAGCTTTTTAAAAAGCACTATGGGATAACCCCGACCCAGGCACGGAAAAAGCCATAGGCTTGTTTATTTTTTAACTTATGGTAAAACTGTTTTCAAGTAGAAAAGAATTTGGTATAATGAACAACTGAAAAATAAGGTCTGAAAATAAGGTATGTATGGAGGAAAACCCGATGAGATACTTTTTTGAGTCAAAAGTAGAAAAAAAGGAAAAGGGATACATGATCCAGATCCCTTTTAATGTATGGGAAGTCTGCAAGCAGCGTGATGTGATCCAGGGAGAGGTTGTCCTGGACAACAAGATCATTGACTGTGAGCTCCTCCCCAAGGAGAAAGGCAACTATGAGATCCACATCGGTGACGAGGACGCTGTCAGTGTGGAGCCTGGCGTAACGCACAAGATTCTGCTGCACGTGACCGGATCTCTGATCCGCATGGACCAGAACAGCCCCTACAGCTTTGAAAATCCCGTCCGTAAGATCGACGGCGTGAATGTGATCATCCAGCCTGAGGACGGTCTCTGCGGACAGTCCTGCGTGGCTATGCTTGCCGGTGTCACCATCGCAGAGGTGATCAGTGTGATGGACTGCCGCGAGTGGCAGGCTACCATGGGCCGCATCATCTCCGCCTTAAACTACTACGGCATCGACCACACCGACATCATTGTCTACACCGAGGGCAGAGACGCAGTCCTTCCCAAGTGCTGTATCATGATGGAGAAGATGGGCCGCTTCTGCCACTACCTCGTTCACTACGACGGAAAGTTCTACGATTCCAACCTCGGCGTTCTGGAAGAGTATGATATGTCCAAGCTTCTGGGCTATCTTGAGATCAAGTGCTGACTTGCTTCCGGACCCGGTTCTCTGTTGGACCATAACAGTACATATGAAAAGGCATACATGTAACGTGTATGCCTTCTTTTTTTAATTTCTAAAGGAAATATAAAATCTTCTGATTTGCAGTCTTATAAGAAAACACAAGAAAACAAGAGAAAACAAGAGATAAAACGAGATTTAAAATCCTAAATGCGCGCGGATGTGCTTGCAAAGACCTGCATATAAAACTAATATATGTCTTAACGATTAGCACTCGAACAAAATGAGTGCTAACAAACAATATGAGGCATGATATAAGGAGGCAATTACAATGAGATTAGTACCTTTAGGTGACAGAGTTGTATTGAAGCAGTTGGTCGCAGAAGAGACCACGAAATCCGGTATTGTTCTTCCCGGACAGAACAAGGAAAAGCCCCAGCAGGCAGAGGTGATCGCAGTCGGCCCCGGCGGTGTGGTTGACGGCAAGGAGATAAAGATGGAAGTAAAGGTCGGAGACCAGGTGATCTTCTCCAAGTATGCAGGCACCGAAGTAAAGCTTGACGATGAGGAATATATCGTCGTGAAGCAGAATGATATTTTGGCTGTGATCGAGTAAGGAATCCCGGATCCTGAAGACCCGGCGGAGAGCCGGGTGATCGGAATAGCAAAAATAGAAACCATTTATAGAAAACGGAGGCAAATATCATGGCAAAAGAGATTAAATACGGTGCAGAAGCCCGTGCAGCATTAGAGTCCGGTGTCAACCAGCTGGCAGACACCGTGAGAGTGACACTTGGACCTAAAGGAAGAAACGTAGTCCTGGACAAATCCTACGGAGCACCCCTGATCACCAACGATGGCGTTACCATCGCAAAGGAGATCGAGCTGGAGGACGCATTTGAGAATATGGGCGCTCAGCTCGTAAAGGAAGTTGCCACCAAGACCAACGATGTGGCCGGTGACGGTACCACGACCGCAACTGTCCTGGCACAGGCAATGGTGAACGCAGGTATGAAGAACCTGGCAGCAGGCGCTAACCCCATCATCTTGAGAAAAGGTATGAAGAAGGCTACCGATTGTGCAGTGAAGGCTATCTCCGGCATGAGCCAGAAGGTAAACGGCAAGGAGCACATCGCCAGAGTAGCAGCTATCTCCGCAGGAGATGAGGAGGTAGGAAAACTGGTTGCAGATGCAATGGAGAAGGTGAGCAGAGACGGTGTCATCACCATCGAGGAGTCCAAGACCATGCAGACCGAGCTCGACCTGGTAGAAGGAATGCAGTTCGACAGAGGCTACATCTCTGCCTATATGGCAACTGATATGGATAAGATGGAGGCAACTCTTGACAATCCTTATATCCTGATCACAGACAAGAAGATTTCCAACATTCAGGAGATCCTTCCTCTTCTGGAGCAGATCGTACAGTCCGGTGCAAAGCTTCTGATCATCGCAGAGGATGTTGAGGGCGAGGCTCTGACCACCCTGATCGTCA
>CAYPSH010000189.1:2676-3923 GCA_964413445.1 uncultured Acetatifactor sp. | reverse complement strand
TCCCGTTTTCCTGTTTCTTTTCCTGTTCTTTTATCCACCTGAAAGCATATTCTTCCTCTGCCAGCACAAAGGCCCCGCTCCCGGTGACGGTCCAGGTGGCTGAGAGCGGCCGCTGGTTCCCGTAGTCGAGGGGAAAGCGGAATTCCTTCTCCGCGCTGGCAAAATGGCTCGACGTGACACAGACGCAAGTCTCCGCCATCCCTCCCGCGATGCTCATCGCCGCAAGGCTGAGTGACTCCCCGCAGGTGGAACAGGCTCCGTACAGACCATATAAAGGTATCTGGTAAGAGGAAAGCCCAAAGGATGAGGCGATGGACTGCCCCAGCAAATCCCCTGCAAACAGCAGGGAAATGTCCTCCGGCTTCAGCCCCGCCTTTTCCAGAGCCATTCCCACAGCCTCCTTCTGCAGATGGCTTTCCGCCTCCTCCCAGGTCTCGCAGCCAAACATGTCATTCTGCCCGATCCTGTCAAAGAGAAGCCCCAGAGGCCCCTCTCCTTCCTTTGTTCCCACAACGCTCGCGCTGCTTATGATGTAAACCGGCTTTTCCAGTTTTCTGCCGGCTCTGCCCTGCATCTGATTCATACGGCTCATGCCCCTTCCCTTCAGAAATGATCGGTCCAAACGCTTTGTCTTCTCTCTCATTCTGCCCGGAAACATGCCGTTTTATGCAAAATGCCCGCCGGCAGGCGCAAAACCCGCTGGCAGGCATTCCTGAAACTGTTTATTCTGTCACCGTATAGATCAAGCTGGTCACCACGTAGAGCACCTGTCCGTCGTACTCCACTCTGGACCAGCCGGAATCCTCGCTGTAGCCTGTACGGTGGGCTGTCTCGCCGTAATTGAGGCGGCAGTGTATCGTGCTGTTCCCCTCAGAGGTGCTGGGCTCCAGCCTTAAGTTTACATATTCCTTCGGGGAGATCGTATCATCGCAGTCCGTAAAAATGATCACTCTCCCGTCCTTGGTGCTGACCCGGTTGGGATTACTCTTCTGGGCCGGGACCTGATAAGACAGATCCGTTGTCAGATACTGGCTGACCGCATAGAGAGTCTGTCCCTGATAATCAATCCGCGACCACCCTGTGTCGCTGTTGATACCGGTTCTGGTCAACACCTCCCCGTTCTTCGTCTGGGTGACGATCGTGTCCGCATCCGCTGTGCTGGGCTTACTGCGCAGGTTGATCACATCCTTTGCCATGACAGATTCCTGCACGGCAGTGAAGGTCATGGACTCATCTCCGGCCACGGG
>CAYPSH010000189.1:0-2576 GCA_964413445.1 uncultured Acetatifactor sp. | reverse complement strand
GCAGCTTTCCTTACGGTCTGTACTTTCCTGCGGCTTTCCTTACGGTCCGTACTTTCCTGCAGCCGCCCGACGCATCAGCCCTCGTACTTTTCACTCTGCATCCGGATCAGCTCCGCATCCTCAAAATAATTGATCCTCATGGCACTCTTCACCTCAGACAAGGTCTGGGCTGCCACCTCTCTTGCGGTGTCGCTGCCCTTTTTCAAGACCTCGTAAACGGCAGGAATATCCTTCTCCAGTTCCTTCCTGCGAGCGCGGATGGGCTCCAGCGTCTCCTGCATGATATTGTTTAAGAACTTCTTTACCTTTACATCCCCCAGACCGCCCCTCTGGTAATGTGCCTTCAGCTCATCCAGGTTTGCATAGTCCGGCAGATATCTCTCAAAATGCTCCTCCCGGCAGAAGGCATCCAGATAAGTAAACACTGTATTGCCCTCCAGATGTCCCGGGTCGCTGACCATAAGGTGCTGGGGATCCGTGTACATACTCATGATCTTTGTCCGCACCTCGTCTGCGGTGTCCGCCAGATAGATGCAGTTTCCGAGGGATTTGCTCATCTTTGCCTTGCCGTCGATGCCGGGCAGCCTCTGACATGCCTCGTTCTCGGGCAACAGAGCCGTCGGCTCCACCAGGACAGGCGCGTAGACAGTGTTGAATTTGTGGACGATCTCTCTGGTCTGCTCGATCATGGGAAGCTGATCCCCGCCCACGGGAACGGTGGTCGCCTTAAACGCCGTGATGTCCGAAGCCTGGCTGATCGGGTAGGTGAAAAAGCCCACAGGGATGCTGGCCTCAAAGTTGCGCATCTGGATTTCACTCTTTACGGTCGGATTTCTCTGAAGTCTCGCCACCGTCACAAGATCCATGTAATAGAAGGTCAGCTCACAGAGCTCCGAGATCTGGGACTGGATAAAGAGCGTAGACTTAGCGGGGTCAAGCCCGCAGGACATGTAATCCAACGCCACCTCAATGATATTCTGTCTGACCTTTTCCGGGTTCTCGATATTGTCCGTCAGCGCCTGCGCGTCTGCGATCATGATAAAGGTCTTCTTATATTCCCCTGAATTCTGCAGTTCTACTCTTCTCCTCAGAGAACCTACATAATGTCCCACATGAAGCCTTCCTGTGGGTCTGTCTCCTGTCAAAATAATCTTATCCATCTTCTACCTCCTGATGTAGTGGTTGTTTTGTCTGGCTTTCCGCCGATTTCCATTTCTCATATAAAACACGATCCGGGAAAACCCCGGTATTCAATAAACGACACAAAGCGCCCCAAATGCTCTAAGCATTTGAGGCGCTGAATTTCTCACCGCGGTACCACTAAAATTGACTGTTCGTCCACTCTCTCCGGATACACGATATCCGTCGGCTTGATAACGGGTCCGATTCCCGCCGGTTCCTACTCTCATCTCCGAAATTTCTCCCCGGGTGCCCGGTTTCCCGGAACAAAACACCCCTGATTTCAGACCGGCCTCAAAAGTCCATTCGGCAAAAGATCCTATACTGCCTTTCCACCCCCGGCAGTTCTCTGGCATATTCCCTTAAGCCTACTTCTCTTTCTCACAGGTTTTTAAACTGAATTTAGGATATGGCATTTCGGAAGTTTTGTCAAGAGACAATCATATATTGTCCGTCCGATAAATATTTGCCATCATATGAGAGGGCTCCAGCTTCAGGGCATCCGCCAGAAACGCCTTTGCGGCAGCCACATCTCCCAGTCCCAGATTGCCAAGCGCCATGAGATAATAGCAGTGCGCCCTGTTTTTCACATTCAGGTCATCCTCAAAGATCAGGAAATCCGGCAGCGAGACCGCAAAGTACTCTATCTTCACCTGATCCTCCAGATGCTGCTCTCCGTAATCGATGAGGCGGTAGAATCTGGAGCGTGCCGCTCCCGTCCGGCCAAGCTTTAAGTACGCCAGTCCCTGATAGAGGATCATGTCCGCGGGCTGGTCATTATAGTACATGGCTCCGGCCGGTTCATCGGTTCCGGTGGTTGCCCTCTCAAAGCACTGACGGGCTTCCTCTCTCTTCTCACTTGCAAGCTTCTTATCTCCACCGCTTTCTGCACAGGCAGCCTGCCTCTCGCAGGCAAGCCCCAAATGATAGTACAGGTGGTTGTCCCTGGTCCCCTCGAGCCTGCCCTCTCCCAGATTTTCCGGGTAGACAAGGGCTTTTCTCAAAAATTCTTCCGCCGCATCCGCCTGTCCGTCCGAGAGCGCTTTCTTCGCCATCTGCAGGAGGGAGAGCACATACTGCGTGGTGATCTTGCCTTCGCCGCCCTCCCATGGATGAAAGCGGTGTCCCATCATTGCCTCGTAAGCCTTTTCATACTGTCCGGTCATGTTGAGCAGGGTGACATACTCCACATAGAGATCATCCCGGCTCTCCACCAGTTCGGGATATTCCCCGTACCGGGCAAGTCTGTCCGCAAAGCTCATGCCAAGCTTCTTATACAGCTGATCCAGCTCCAGAAAGACTCTGGCATCTGCCTTATTTAGTGCAAAAGCCTTCTCAAGCTCCTCTCTCGCCCGAACAGGCTCCCCGCATTTATTATAGTAGGCAAGGGCGAGATT
>CAYPSH010000188.1:0-3938 GCA_964413445.1 uncultured Acetatifactor sp. | reverse complement strand
CGCCTCTGCCCGGCTGTAGCTCGTTCCAATTTCCTGTGTCAGTTCCTCCTTCTGACCGGCAATTACCTCCTCCGGCTCTGCATCCGGCTTTTGGCTTGTCAGAAAACATACCGCCACTGCGGCGCAGGCGAAAGCCGCCGCAAGGATCACCCAGAATGCGGGCTTTTTATAAGTGAGAACAGATTTTACACGCTCCTTCACATCCACCTCGCCGAAAGCAAGCGGGCAGGCAATCACCATGCGCCTCCTTGTGCTGCAGGAGACCAGCGCCTTCGAGTAAGCCTTTCTCTCGTCAAAATCCATGGACCGTACTGCCCTCTCGTCACAGGCAAGCTCGATGTCCCGGCACATCAGCACATAGGCAAGCCACATCAGCGGATGAAACCAATAGACGCACAAAAGAAGATATCCCAACGGCTTCCACCAGTGATCCCTCCTCT
The DNA here is from genome assembly GCA_964413445.1 of uncultured Acetatifactor sp. Lineage (GTDB taxonomy): Bacteria > Bacillota > Clostridia > Lachnospirales > Lachnospiraceae > Acetatifactor. The sequence goes on along the minus strand of CAYPSH010000188.1, from coordinate 3,498 downwards.
TTAAGTGTGCCTTCTCATGCGCCAGCACATAGTTCCAAAGCCGCTCATTTAATCCTGACGGAAGATAGATCCGCGGACGGATCATACCGAGGATAAAAGGGGAACTGACTGCGTCGCAGACATAAACATTTTCCGAGACGCACACGGCCTCCCGAAGCTTTCCTTTCATCCTCAAAAAGCTGAACATACCGTATCCGGCCATAAAAGCCATTCCCACAGCCCATAGACAGCCTGCGGCAAAAAACGGATCCACCCGGGTGCTTTCCATGTCAGCCGCCCCTTCCTGTGAAACTTCTAAAACCGCAGGCTCTGCATTCTCATCCGACGTCCGAAAATTCGTCCCCACAGCCGGAAGACCTGTGAGCTGCACAGCCTTCTGCACGCTTTCCCCGCTTGGCACCAGGCTGAACGCGCTCTCCACCGAAAAGGGACAAAGCAGCCTGACGGCTACCATCGCCCATAGGATACCCCTGATCCACTTGGGCGCCCTCCGCAAAGCAAGCCGCAGCACAAGAACCGCCGCGATCAGAAAGCTTGCTGAGATACTCATTTGAAATACCTTCTCAAATATCCCTCCCACGATCACCCCTCCTTTGCGTCCCGGATCATCTTCATAAGTTCCGCCGCTTCCGCATCCGACAGCTTCTTGCCTCTTGTAAATGCTGCGACAAATGCGGGAAGGGAACCCTCAAACACCTCCTCCACATACTGCCTGCTCTGCCTGGCATAAAAATCCTCGCGGGAGATGACAGAGGTGACTGTCCCGTTATCGTTTTGAAACAGCCCCTTGTCGATCAGCCTCCGCAGCACATTGTGTGCCGTAGTCCGCTTCCAGCCAAACTCCGCCGCGGTCAGCTTCACAAGCTCCGACGATGTCACCGGCTCATGCTCCCAGATCATGTCTGCATACTTCGCCTCAATCACCCCTAACTGAATCTCAGCCATATCTCTCCATTCTCCTTTCCTCTCCTGAATCATTTTTGATGCACAAAGACCACTCGTTGTAGTCTCTTTACATACAGACTACAGCAAGTGGTCTCATTTGTCAATATGAATCAATGGACGATTTCTATATTCCGGGCAACTTAAAATTATCTCATAAATAAAATTCTAACAGTCTCTCATTGATTTCATCTATATTTTCTTTTCGCTTCTTCAGATCAGACAATAATGCAATTTCACCAATTTCGTCCTTATCCTGTCGCTTTTTTTCGATGATGGGAATCATATTTTGGTGTAATGTAATTCCATAAAGTCCACCATATTCCTCATGCCATTCCTTGACCCAATAACCAGGAGGCATATAATAATGAATAATCCCAAGATATTCAAATTCTAAACCCTTTACTCCGAGTTCTTCCTCACATTCTCTCTCAATACATTCTCTAAGGCTTTCGCCTTCTTCCATAAGACCGCCAAATGTTTCCCAATCGTTTCGCCACTTATGCCACCCAAGCAAGTAATCATCATCCATTTTTACAACTACAAGAGCATGATTTAACGCAGGAAACCTTCTCACAGCATTCTCTTCATCAATATTTATTTTTTCTATAATTTCCGCTCCGTTTCGGGCTTTGAAAATCATTTCACACTTACCAGCTCTTGATAAAGGTGTCAATATAGTTGTCCAGACACTTTTTGATGACCTCGATGGCCTCCTCGCGGTTTCCCTTTTCATTCACTGCCGTTGTCTTGTTTTCAAGAGCCTTGTAAATGGTGAAGAAGTGCTCCATCTCGTCCACGACATGGCTGGGAAGTTCTGAAATATCGTGATAGTCGTTATAATAGGGGTCATTAAACGGCACCGCGATTATCTTCTCATCATTCTTTCCGTTGTCCAACATGGAAATCACACCGATGGGGTAAGCGCGTACCAGCGTCAGCGGCTGAACCGGCTCAGAACAGAGCAAAAGCACATCCAGCGGGTCACCGTCATCGCCGTAGGTACGGGGAATAAAACCGTAGTTTGCAGGGTAATGGGTGGATGTGTGAAGGATGCGGTCCAGGATCAGGAATCCTGTCTCCTTATCCAGTTCATACTTGTTTTTGCTTCCCTTGGAAATCTCGATCACGCAGATAAAATCCGTGGGAGTCACCCTCTGTGTGCTGATACTGTGCCAGATACTTCCGTTAATTTGTTTCATAAAAATCCTCATTTCTCATACTGCTGCAGGCTATACATGCCCGCAGTCAAGCGCATTCGCTTCCATTTTGAATGCAGTTATCCTTTTATCGCAAAATGTTCCGTAGGTAGTATAGCATATTTTGCCTTCCGTTGTAATACGCAAAAGTCACGAAAAAAGAATCTCACGTAAGCGCTTACAGAGCCAAAAACCAACAATTCAGGAACGGATCTGACCGTCTCCGAAAATCTGATATTTGTATGATGTCAGCTCCTTTAAGCCCATGGGACCTCTGGCATGAAGCTTCTGGGTGCTGATGCCTATCTCTGCGCCAAAGCCGAACTCAAAGCCGTCCGTAAACCGTGTGGAGGCGTTCCAGTAAACGCAGGCAGCATCCACATCATTCAAAAACTTCTCCGCCGCCATGGGGTCTTCCGTCACGATGCATTCTGAATGCTTTGTGTTGTAGCGGTTGATGTGTTCTATCGCTTCCCCCAGGTCAGAAACTGTTTTCAGTGACAAAATATAATCCAGATACTCCTTGCCGAAGTCTTCCTCTGTGGCGGGAACACAGTCCGGCAAAATCTCTCTGATCCCCTCATCTCCCCGCAGTTCCACCTGCTTTTTTGAGAGAGCCTCCGCAAGCTTCGGCAGGAACTGCTCTCTGATGTCTCTGTGGACCACAAGAGATTCGCAGGCATTGCAGACACCGATCCTCTGGGTTTTTGCATTGAAGATGATCCTGACCGCCATATCCAGATCTGCCGCCTTGTCCACATACACATGACAGTTTCCCGTACCGGTCTCGATCACGGGTATCCGGCTGTTCTCCACCACGCTCCGGATCAGTCCCGCGCTGCCTCTGGGGATCAGCACATCCACGTATTCCTTCATCTTCATAAACTCCACTGTCACAGCCCTGTCTGTGTCAGCGATCAGCTGGATCGCCATCCGGGGTAACCTGCCGTCTGAAAGGGCATCCTGGAGCACCTGTACAATCGCAAGATTGGAGTACAGGGCATCGCTGCCTCCCTTTAAGATCACGGCATTTCCGGTCTTAAAACAGAGGCCGAAAGCATCCGCCGTCACATTCGGCCGTGCCTCATAGATGATCCCGATCACCCCCAAAGGCACCCGGACCTTCCTGATCTTTAAACCATTGGGGCGGCTAAACTCCTCGATCGTTTCCCCCAGGCAGTCCGGAAGTTTTGCAATCTGGCGCAGGCCCTCCGCCACAGCAAGGATCCTTTCCTCTGTCAGTTTCAGTCTGTCCTGCATTCCGGATTTCATTCCGTTTCTTTCGGCGTTTTCCATGTCTTTCGCATTGGCTTCCAGAATCTCGGACTGCCTTTCGACCAGCATGTCCGCCGCATGC
>CAYPSH010000187.1:0-3960 GCA_964413445.1 uncultured Acetatifactor sp. | reverse complement strand
CCGTCACCGTGATTCCCTTCTCCGAAAGTTTCGGTATCTGCTCCTTCAGCTTCGCATATGCCTCCACCGCAAGACTTGTGTCAAACACCTGCGGTGTCTGGATACTGTAAACCAGTCTCCTGTCCGGTGTAGAGGCAGCAAAGCCCTGCTCATCGGAAATCTTCACCGTATCCTTGGAAGGCATACTTGCCACGCAGGCGTGATGTTCCCGCACCGCCCGGTAAGTATTTTCCAATATTTCCTCAGTCAAAAAGGGACGCGCCCCGTCATGAATAAAGACATAGCCGTCCCCGTCAGGTACCTGCATATGACTCTCCGCCAGATAGGCGAGGGCATTTCCCACCGACTCATACCTCTCGTTTCCGCCAGAGACAATGGCAGCCACCTTGGAAAAACCGTATCTGTTTACAATCTCTTTTCGCACAAACTCTATATCGGCGGCTCCTGTGACAAGGATACAGTCGTCTATGATCTTCGACTGCTCCACAGCCTGAAGGGAATACCAGACCAGCGGTTTCCCCGCCACCGTCATAAACTGCTTTGCCACATCACTGTGCATCCGCTTTCCGCTGCCTGCTGCCAGGACGATCGCCGTGCAGTGTTTCTTTTCTGTCTTCATCTCCGTTTCCCATTCCTGTTGCTTTTTTTCGCATAGCTGACTGGCATCCGAGGCAGCCCTGTTTTGGGGCATCTCAGTTCGGATGCTTTTGTCTGAAAATGCCGGGCAATATCCAAATCTGCCCCGCCGGATGCTTCCTGCAGGTAAGTCCCTGTGCGGTTATCCCAGCTTCAGATTCGGCACCGCGTTCAGATCATACCCATGCCGCACGCCCTTTTGATACTCGTAATAGCCTGCCGCCCCTATCATGGCCGCATTGTCTGTGCAAAGGGCAGGCGATGGATGATAAAACTCTATGCCTTTTTTTGCACACTCTTTCTCAAAGGCCGCCCGCAGGGAAGAGTTTGAGGCCACACCCCCGGCAATGGCAAATTTTTTGAAGCCATACTGCTTTACCGCGTGCAGTGAGTGCTCCACCAGGACATCTACCACAGCCTTCTGGAAGGAAGCCGCCACATCCGCCTGGTTTACCTCCTCCCCCTTCATCTGACAGGAGTTTAAGTAATTCAGCACTGCCGACTTCAGGCCGCTGAAACTGAAATCATATTCGTTTTCCGCCACCTTTGCCCTGGGGAACGGGATCGCATCGGGATTGCCTTCTTTTGAGAGCTTGTCGATCTTCGGTCCCCCCGGATACCCCAGACCGATGGCACGCGCCACCTTGTCAAAGGCCTCTCCGGCTGCATCGTCCCTGGTCCTGCCGATGATCTCATACTCTCCGTAATCCTTCACCACCACAAGATGAGAATGTCCGCCGGAAGCCACCAGACAGACAAAGGGAGGTTCCAGATCCTTATGTTCTATATAATTAGCGCTGATGTGACCGCTGATATGATGAACGCCCACGAGCGGAAGCCCCGAGGCGAAGCTGATCGCCTTTGCCTCGGAAACCCCAACGAGAAGCGCACCTACAAGACCGGGGCCGTAGGTCACCGCGATCGCTGTGATATCCTGCAGGGTGACACCCGCCTGTTCGAGAGCTTCTTCTATGACCTGATTGATCTTTTCGATATGTTTTCTGGACGCAATTTCCGGCACAACACCTCCGAACTGCGTATGTAGTGCAATCTGTGTAAAAATAACATTTGACAGCACCTCTCTGCCGTTCTTCACCACAGAGGCTGCTGTCTCGTCACAGGAGCTCTCAATCGCCAGAATGAGAACATCCCCGTTATTGATCTGTTCCAACCTGAAGTTCCTCCAATCAACCGTTCTATCCTCTGCTACTCTTCCGCAGCCTGCATTCCGTTCAGATTCACCTTATCCGCAGATTCCCAGCCGTAGATCTTCCAACGCCTGTTCTCATCGCGGCGGAGCAGATATACCTGTCCCAGATTTGTACTGCCGCTGCCATCCAGAATGGTGTAAGAGCAATATATTCTGGCAAACTCGTATCCATCCTCCGAAAAGCGGTCCACATTGGCGCTGGATGCCACATTGGCGCTGGTCAGCCTCTTCTGATCCTTCTTAAACTGCTGGATCTCCAGCTTCAGACTTTCCATATAAGTGGCAACCTCATTATTGGCAAGCAGCTCATCATCGTACAGCTCCCTGGCCTTCATGCCAAGGCTCTCTATTTCCTCGTCCGTACAGTCTTCATTATAAAAGCACTTCTCAATCTCCGTATAATACTTGATCACTTCCTTGGGTGTTGCCGGATAGTCCATCTCCAGATTTTTATTCAACACAAGCTGTGTTGCCGACACCACTGCCTCCTTTGCCGCTGCGCGGGATTTCCCGGACAGGTAGGCATAATAGCCAAGCAGTGCTGTCACCAGAATGATCAAACAAATTGTCACACGAACAGTGGATTTCTTCATTCCTATTTTCCTCATTATTCTTCTTCAAAATTCAGTTCCACACTTCTGCCGTCTCTGGCAGCGACAGTTTCCGGAAAAATTTTTTTCACCTCACCGAGGAATTCCTCCGGGCGGGTCAGCGACGGACTGTAATGTGTCAGCCAGAGTTGGGGCACTTCCGCATTTCTGGCGATCCTTGCCGCCTCATACATGGTCATGTGCTTGTTTTCCCTCGCCTTCGCCTGCTTGTCCGCCTCTCCGTACATTCCTTCCAGGATCAGCAGATCAGCCCCTTCCGCGTTGGATGTAATGGCATCCGTTGGCCTCGTGTCAGTGCAGTAAGTCACCTTCAGGCCTTTCCGTTTGCTTCCCAGCACCATGTCGGGCGTGTAGGTCACCTCATCCTCGGTGATGATCTCGCCCTTCTGCAGTCTGCTCCAGAACTTCATGGGAATCTGTTGTTCAAGAGCACGTTCTTTGTCAAAACGTCCGCTCCGCTCAACAACCATACTGTACCCATAGCATACCACACTATGATTCACCTTAAAAGCCTGAATGCAAAATCCGTCAAAAGCAAACGTCTGCTCGTTTTCCGTAATCTCCCTGCACTCTATCTCAAAGGGCAGCTCCGGCGCAATGGTGCGCAGGGCGCTGACCACTCTGTTCAGCCCCTTGGGTCCGATCAGGAGAAGGGGCTCTGTCCTCTCCGAATTTCCCATGGTGAGAAGCATTCCCGGCAGACCGCTGATATGATCCGCGTGGTAATGTGTAAAGCAGATAATATCTATGGGCTTGGGGCTCCACCCCTTTTCCCTGAGTGCGATCTGGGTTCCCTCTCCGCAGTCGATCAATATACTTTTTCCGTTGTATCTAAGCATCAGTGATGTCAGCCACCTGTATGGCAGCGGCATCATCCCACCGGTTCCCAGCAGGCACACATCCAGCATGCAAACTTCCTCCTGTTACTGTCAGCATATTCGAACGCCTTATTTCTCCTGCTTTCGCAGCCGCTTGTCTTTCATTTGCGTTCCTTACATAAGCTCCGTCTCCTCTGTCTCCTCCACCGGGAGCAGGAAGGCGGCCGTAACTGCATCATAGCAGTCCTCGCAGAGATCAAACTGCTGCGTGGTTCCGTCCTTGCGGCTGAAATAGCCAAACGTGACTGCCCCGTGGAAGCAGCCCTCCTTCAGAACGCCCTTCTCCACCTTCAGTTTCTTGCCGCACCTGTTGCAGACTACCTCTGCAAGGGTCTTTTCCGCATCATTCTCGTATTTTCTCATGTTTCTTCTCATTCTGCCTCCACCTGTTTTTCGCTTGTGCTTATACTCGCTCCGTGCGCTAGCTCCGTGCATCAGGCTTATGCCCTGCCTTCGTCGCTCATGCGCACATTGTATCATGAATGCTTCGCATTCACGATGGATGGCCATCCGGCCGTCTTCTGCCTCGAATATGGTCATTGTAGCATAATCATGCATACAAACAGGTGGTAAATTAAGGTTTTTTTCGTCTCCACATGATCATGGCATCCTCTGTGGGCTTCTC
>CAYPSH010000186.1:0-3965 GCA_964413445.1 uncultured Acetatifactor sp. | reverse complement strand
TACGATCAGTTCCTGTTCTCTCACGCTGTCTTCCTTCTTCTGTCTGTTTTTTCTCTCTCTTTCATTTCCAACATCCGCAATGTATTTTGCATCAGGACTACTTTGTGACACCTGCTGCACAAATAGACAGATGAGGTATCTTATCTTGTGAAACAATCAGCACAACAATGTGATTTTTCACACTAGTAATTCCCCAGGATTTTCATATTTCTGGCCTCATCCCTGAGTCCTCTCAGGGCGTTCTTCACGGCGCTGTCCGCCAGATTGCCCTCAAAGTCCACAAAAAAACGATACTCCCAGTTTCTCCCCTCGATGGGACGGCTCTCGATCTTTGTCATGTTCAGGTTATTGTAGATAAAGTGGGACAGCATATGGTACAGAGATCCGCTCTCATGGGGCACCTCAAAGCAGATGCTGACCTTTTTCGCGTCTTTTCTGAAAATCTTCTGGTTGGTGACAATGATGAATCTGGTGGAATTGCAGTCGGACTGGTTGACACCCTTTTTCAGGATCTTCAGTCCGTATATCTTTGCGGCGCCCTCCCCCGCGATGGCTGCCTGGGTGATGTCCCCGTCTTCCGCCACCTTTTTTGCGGCGAAGGCGTTATTCTGCATACTGATCTGCCGCCAGTCCTGATTCTCCAGGAATCTTGCACTCTGCATCAGAGACTGGGGATGGGAATAAACTGTCCTGATGTCGGAAAGCTCCGCCCCCGGCACTCCCAAAAGACAGTGTTCAATGCGGATGATCTGCTCCGCGACAATATAATTTTCATACTCCTGGAGCAGGTCGTAGATTTCATTCACAATCCCCGCCGTGGAGTTTTCGATGGGGAGCACGGCAAAATCTGCGCTGCCTTCATCGATGGCACTCATGGCATCCCGGAAGGTATCCACATGAAAGCTGTTGATGCTCTCGCCGAAATACTGCATCATGGCAGCCTGGGAATAGGCGCCCTCCGCCCCCTGGAAAACAACTCTCGCCTTTTCGGTCTCCAGCTGATCCACCCCGATAAAGGGGAGTCTTCCGAGACTTCCGTTCTCCGCGAGCAGCCTGTACTGGAGCTTTCTGCTCATGGACATGATCTGTTCAAACAATTCCTCGATCCCGTGGCTGTTGAACTCATTGTGCGTCATCGCCTTGACGCATGCAAGCTTTTCCTGCTCCCGCTGCCTGTCAAAAACCTTCTTTCCGGTACTGATCTTGTACTCTGCCACCTGTCGGCTGATATCCATGCGCTGCTCATACAGCTCCACGATCTGCGCGTCTATGGCGTCTATCTGCTTCCGCAGCTCCAGTAAGTCCATGTGTTATTTGCTCCTTTAATTTTATTAAACCTATCTTATACCAAATCAAACTTGATAGCAAGCAAAAAGGGGTGTATATTAAAAGTATAAATCCACTACAGAAAGGAAGTCTTTAAATGGCTGGGAAAAAACTCAATAAAAAGCATCTTATTATTGTTCTCATTGCTTTAGTGCTGCTGATAGCGGTCATGGTACTGTCCCTGCTCTTTGCAGGCAGCATCAGGATGAATCCGGACGGCACCGTCGGCAACACTGCCGGCAATCTGAACAACGGCGGCTTGTTTTGTGAATACAACGGAACCGTCTACTTTTCAAATGCAACGGACGGCGGCAGCCTGTATTCGATGGATGCCGAGGAGATCAATGTGAAAAAACTCAACACCATGAAGGTCGGCAATATTCTTGCGGGAGGGAAATATCTGTACTACTTCCAGACCGGCGCTTCAGAGTCAGGCTCCGGCTTCGGACAGCTCCAGGGGATGAAATCCTTCGACAGATGCGATTTGAAAGGAAAAGACACCACCGCCCTCTCAAAGGATGTGGTTGTGACCGGACAGCTTGTGAACAATTATCTCTACCTGCTGACCACCTCGAATTCCGGCGTGTCTTTTTATAAGGTAAAGATCAACAATACAGACAAGACGGTTCTGGCGGACTACGAGATCAACCCCGCCTGTGCATCGGACGGAACGATCTACTACACCGACACCCAGGACAGCCACAGCCTGTATTACCTCAACACCGCCAATGATGTGGCAAACGAAATGCTTCCCGGAAACATCTGGTACCCTGCATTGGACGGCAATTACATCTATTATATGGATGCCTCCGCCGACTACAGCCTCTGGCGTTATTCCATGTCCACAGCCGTCACGGAGCAGCTGACTGAGGACAGAGTGGACTGCTTTAATGTAGGAAACGGTTACATCTATTATCAGAAAAATGACAGCACTAACCCCCAGCTGATGGTCATGTACACTGACGGCTCCTACCCGCAGGCCGTCGCCGACGGCAACTACACCAAAATCAATATGACCTCCCGGTATGTATATTTCCAGGAGTTTGGCGAAGATGGCGTCATGTATCACGTGCCCGTCGGCAGCACTTCCTACAGTCCTTTTATGCCGTAGTACCGTTATTCTTCAATATGATCCAGGCCCTGACTTAAGATTGTCACAATGTGGGCATCCGCCAGGGAATAAAAGATTGTTTTTCCCTCTCTGCGGTTCTTCACCAGATCCAGCTGCTTCAGAACGCGAAGCTGGTGGGAGATCGCAGACTGGGACATTCCCAGCACGGCGGCAATGTCATACACACACATCTCTGTGCTCAGAAGCACATAGAGGATCTTCAGTCTCGTGGCATCCCCGAACACTTTATAGAACTCCGCCAGATCCTGCAGTTCCTCCTCCGGCGGCATTTTTTCGTCTATCGTCTTCAGCATTTCCTCATTCACACAGATATAATTATTTTCGCCCATTTTTCCACACTCACTTCTACGGCTGTCCGTGTTTTCCACATCAGTGTACTATATTTTTCCGCAACCTGCAAGCATCCCGCTCTACTTCGACCGGCTTGTGAAATACTGCCGCATTTCTTCCGTCATGGTGACAGTTCCGTCCCTGTCCACGAAAAGCACAAGAGCGCCGAACTTTTCGGCCAGAGCCATCCCTTCCTCTTTCCCAAGGATAAAGCAGGCGGTTGACAGGGCATCGCTTAAAAAGCCGTCCTTTGCCAGCACAGTCACCCCGCTTACCCCGCTGTCCGCAGGATAGCCTGTCTTTGGATCGATAATGTGATGATACCGGACACCATCCACCTCCACATACCGCTCATAGTCGCCCGAGGTGGAGACACACCACTGACCGTCCAGAGAGAGCACGCCGATGTACTCAGAGGTATCTGCCGGGTTGACGATCCCGATCCGCCAGCTGCTGCCGTCCGGCTTTTCGCCGTAGGTCAGCACACTGCCGCCCACGGAGACAGTAGCACCCGTTATTTCATTCTGTTCCTCGAGGAAATCAAGGACTTCGTCCAGTGCAAGCCCCTTTCCCACTGCCCCAAGGTCCAACCTCATCCCCTCCGGCAGGAAAAGGGTTCCGTCCTCCAGAGTGATCTTTTCGATGCCGCAATGATCCAGGGCTTCCGAAATGGCCTTCTCATCTGGCAGGACAAAATTGCCGTCCTCCTCCCCGGAAGCCCACCCGTCAATATCCCACAGCTCCACCACAGCCCCCAGCGAGACGTCAAGGGCTCCGCCCGAAGCTTCGGAAATCTCTCTGCAGCGCAGGAGAAGCTCTTCCATATCCGCCGACAGGGCGATCCCCTCTTCCTTTCCGGCACTCTCGTTGATGCGATACACCTCGGAGGTATCCAGCCGTCTGGAAAGGCTCTGGGCTTCCAGATCTGACAGAAGCTCTCTGATCTCGGACGTGTACGCCCTGCCTTCGTCCCTCTTATAAATATTCTGGACAAGCACAGTGCCCATGGCGGTATCCGCGCTCTGCTCCTGCACTGTCCGGCCTTCCCCGCACCCGACAAGAAAAAGCGCTGCTCCCGCAGCCAGAATTCCCGTCAAAATCCTTCTCATTTCCTGTTCCCTTTTCTGAAATATTTGGTACAATAGGCACATAAAGCTGACTCGCCCGGATGGGCGGC
>CAYPSH010000185.1:0-3991 GCA_964413445.1 uncultured Acetatifactor sp. | reverse complement strand
TCAAGCTTTCTGTGTCCTGCAAACATAGAAGCCTCCCAGACCTGGCCTTCCTCCAACTCGCCGTCCCCGAGGAGGGTATAAACACGGAAATCCTTTCCCTGCATCTTTGCGCCGAGCGCCATTCCGACAGCTGCGGAAATGCCCTGTCCGAGAGAGCCGGAGGACATGTCGATACCGGGAATATGGAGACAGGGATGCCCCTGCAGATAGGAGCCCAGATGTCTTAAAGTCTTTAAATCCTCCACCGGAAAATATCCTCTGTTCGCAAGAGCGGAATAAAGTCCGGGAGCGGTATGTCCCTTGGACAATACAAAACGATCCCTGTCCTCCATGTGAGGGTTCTTCGGATCGATGTTCATTTCTTCAAAATACAGAAAAGTAAATACATCCGCTGCGGAAAGGGAACCGCCGGGATGCCCTGCTTTGGCACCGTGAACTGCCGTCACAATGCCCTTGCGCACTTCATTTGCGCGCTTCTGCAGTTCTAAATTGTTCATTCTCTCCTCCATTCTGCCATATCCGGATATGGCGGGTTGCTCAGTATAGCACGGTTCATTCTATCATACTTCTATTTCATCGTCTAGTTTTTCTGTCCGTAATAGGCGCCTGCTCCGTGCTTTCTGAAATAATGCTTGTCCTGGAGTTCCTGCGGAGCCGGCTGGATCCGGGGATTGATGGTCTCCGCGCGATAAGCCATCTTTGCGACCTCCTCCAGGACTACCGCGTTGTGCACTGCCTCCTTTGCATCCTTGCCCCAGGCGAAGGGTCCGTGGTTCTTACACAGCACGGCGGGCACAGCCACCGGGTCCTTCCCCATCCGCCTGAATTCATTCACGATCAGATGTCCCGTGTTCTCCTCATAGGCTTCCGCGATTTCCTCTGCCGTTAAGCATCTGACGCAGGGAACCTCGCCGTAGATGTAATCTGCATGGGTGGTTCCGTAGCAGGGGATGCTCCTTCCCGCCTGCGCCCAGCTTGTGGCATAGGACGAATGGGTATGTACAATGCCTCCGATCTCGGGGAATGCCTTGTACAATTCCAAATGGGTGGCGGTGTCGGAGGAGGGATTGTATCTGCCCTCCACTCTCTTTCCGTTCAGATCCACCACGACCATATCTTCCGGCTTCAGCTTGTCATACTCCACGCCGCTGGGTTTGATGACGAACAGTCCGCTCTCCCTGTCGATGGCGCTGACATTGCCCCAGGTAAAGGTCACCAGCCCATAGCGGGGCAGATCCATATTTGCCTCATATACCAATTGTTTGAGTTCTTCCAACATAATATTTCTTCCTTTCCTGTCACACCTGCTTTTACCGCCGGGCCCTCTGCCGCGGCGCTTCTATCGTCTTCCCTTGCTCCGGCCTTTGCTGCTATCTATGCCGCGGGCTTACCGCAACCCTTCCACTGCTGCCTTCTCCGCAGGCAGGGTGCTCTTGTACTTCTCCACAAAGGCGTCAAATCCGGCCACATCCTCCGGCTTCGGCGCGATGGTGGTCCCGGTCTGTCCGGCAAAAATCTTGTCGGTCAGATAGTCCGGCAGAGTCTCATCCGCCTTTTTCTCAGACATGAAGGCCGCAAGCACTGCCATGCCCCAGGCTCCGCCCTCGCTGGCCGTGTCCATGACAGTCACAGGAGAGTTGAAGGCTGCCGCCATCAGCTGCTGCCCCACCACAGGAGTCTTGAAGAGGCCGCCGTGTCCCATCAGGGAATCCACCTTTACGTTCTCCTCCTTCAGCAGGATGTCATTTCCGATCTTCAATGCCGCCATAGCGCTGTAAAGATGGCTGCGCATAAAGTTGGCAAGAGTAAATTTCGCATCAGGTGTGCGCACAAACAGAGGTCTTCCCTCGTTTAAGCCCGTCACCGGCTCCCCGGAGAAATAATTGTATGCCACAAGGCCGCCGCAGTCCGTATCCGCCGAAAGCGCTTCCCTGTAGAGAGTGCCGTACAGCTCGTTCTTGTCAATTTTCAAATTAAATTTATTTGCAAACTCGTCAAAAAGATTCACCCAGGCATTCAGATCCGAAGTACAGTTGTTGCAATGTACCATTGCCACCGGATTCCCGTCCGGGGTCGTCACCATGTCGATCTCCTCATGTACCTTGGAGAGCGCCTTCTCCGTGACTACCATGGAGAAGATAGAGGTTCCTGCGGAGATGTTTCCGGTGCGGACTCTGACGCTGTTCGTGGCAACCATACCGGTTCCCGCATCTCCCTCAGGCGGGCACATGGGGATACCGGGCTGCAGGGTGCCCGAAGGGTCTAACAGCTTTGCCCCCTCTGCAGTGAGCCTTCCCGCTTCCTCCCCTGCGCAGAGCACCTTCGGAAGGATGCCCTCCAGCTTCCAGGAAAAGCCTCTGGGCGCAACCAGTTCATCAAACTTTTGGATCATATCTCTGTCATAATCTAAAATCCCGGAGTCAATGGGGAACATACCGGATGCCTCACCGATGCCCAGCACCTTTTCCCCGGAAAGCATCCAGTGGATATACCCTGCCAGGGTGGTGATAAAAGCAATGTCCTTCACATGCTCCTCACCGGAGAGAATCGCCTGGTAGAGATGGGCGATGCTCCACCTCTGGGGAATGTTAAAGCCAAAAAGAGGTGTCAGTTCTCTGCACGCCGCTTCCGTCATGGTATTTCTCCAGGTTCTGAAGGGAACCAGAAGTTCTCCGTTTTTGTCAAAAGCCATGTAGCCGTGCATCATGCCGGAGAAGCCGATGCTGCCGATCGTCGTCAGACTCTCCCCGTACCTGTCTTTCACATCCTGTGCAAGGCTTGCATAACAGCCCTGCAGTCCGTTCCGGATATCCTCCAGACTGTACGTCCAGATATTATTTTCCAGACGGTTCTCCCAGTCATAGGTTCCCATTGCCACCGGCTGGTGACTGCCGTCCACAAGCACCGCCTTAATCCTGGTAGAACCGAATTCAATTCCCAGAGCAGTTTTCCCCGCCCGGATTGCCTCTTTGATCACTTCGCTCATCCTACTCTCCATTTCTGCGCGCTGCGCCCTTTTGTTATAATGAAAAGTCTACACCTGTTTTGCTGAAGGTGTCAACGGTTTTACGGTTCTGCGATTTATCTCTGTGGAAATGTAAACAAGGCTTTTGTTTGTATTATAATGGAATATGCGGTATACTTACATAAAGGGGAAAGACGCCGTCTATATCTCTGCGGTAACGACGGAGACTTAAATTACGAGATTGATTTTATCCTATATGATGACTGAGTTTAAAGTAAAGGGAGAAAATGAGAGATGACAACAATGTATTTAGAGCCCGATGACACGTTGATAAAAAAGGTGAAGCTTGACAACAGAAAGAATAGACATGATTTAAGGACCATGCATGTGTGTAAATTCATATTTTATGTGATTTCAATAGCATTTATGGTTTGTTTTCCTTTTTACTGTAGATGGAAAGGCTATTTGATCAAGGTTAATGAGCAGACAGGTGAAGTGAGTTACAAGTCACTAATAATTGCAATGTCAGTTATTTGTTTGTTTTTGCTGATGGCAATGAACGTAGCACATATAATGATAAAGATGTACGAAGATAGTTTAGTAAGTGAGCAAGATAATGAGTTTATAGAGATTGATGGTAAAAGATTATATTACCGTTTTATTGCTAAAGGTGCAGATGATTTCACTATGAGACAAGTTATAGTGATTGATCTGACAAGATTGAATAAAGTAGATTATGATGAAAGGCTGCATGTTGTCACTATTGATGGGATGATGGTACAAAAGGAAATAAAAATGACATGTAACATGCATTCTATTAAGGATGAAGAAATGGAGAGTTGTGATTTAAGTCTCTATGATTATTTCAATCCGTCAATATATGAAAGTATAAAAGGCTACATAAAGAAGTGACCACATTGGGGTCTGCCCCCATAAACAAAGGTAATTGTTATAAGGTAATGTTAGGTCGGAGATGATGATGAAATTTCTCCGGCTTTTCTTTTATGGAAAAGAATAACATAGGTG
>CAYPSH010000184.1:0-4059 GCA_964413445.1 uncultured Acetatifactor sp. | reverse complement strand
GTGCCGGAATTAGCATAAGATGATAGAGGCAGGTATAGGGAAATCCTGTACCTGCTATTTTTAACAGGAAACCCGGAGGAACAACATGGCAAAGTACTTGATAAAGAGAATCGGCCGCTCGCTTTTTACGCTGGTGCTGATCATCTGCATCGTTTTTATCCTGATGCGGCAGATGCCCATTGAGGGTTATTTTCAAAATTTTGACAAACTGACGGACGCGCAGATTCAGGCGGGACTCAGAGAACAGGGCCTTCTGGACCCCATGCCCGTACAGCTGGTTCATTTCTTCCGGGATATGCTTCACGGGGATTTTGGCGTATCGCACAGCTATCGTACCAATGTCCCTGTGACGGATATTCTGAAGGATAAGCTTCCCGTTTCCATCCGGCTGGGCTGTATGTCGATCCTTGTCTCATTGTTCGTCGGGATCCCTCTGGGAACTCTGATGGCGAGATACAAGGGAAAATTCTTTGATAAATTCGGAACGCTTTTTATTGTGTTCATCCAGGCAGTGCCGGCGGCGGTCTACTACCTGTTCATCCAGATGTACGGAACCATTCTTCTGGATATTCCCCTTCTGTTCGATGCTTCCAACTGGAAGAGCTGGATCCTGCCGGTGATCTCCATGGCTCTTGGAAATACCGCCTACTATGGCATGTGGTTAAGGCGGTACATGGTGGATGAGAGCAACAAGGACTATGTGGCTCTCGCGAAGGCAAAGGGTGTGTCCGGCAACGGCATCATGTTCAAGCACATCTTCCGGAATGCCTTTGTGCCCATGGTGCAGTATCTGCCCTCCTCGTTCTTAAATACGGTGATCGGCTCCATCTATGTGGAATCCCTCTACAGCATCCCCGGCATGGGCGGCCTGCTCGTCACGGTGATCAAGGATAATGACAACAATATGGTACAGGCGATCGTTCTTCTGTACGCAACAGTGGGTGTCATCGGCCTTCTTCTGGGCGATATTCTGATGACGGTCTTAGATCCCAGGATCAGTTTCGGCAAAAAGGAGGACAGACGCTGATGTTTACTTTGAAGGATAAGCTTTCCCAAAATTTAGAGCTGACTGCTGAGAAGCTGATCCGCGAGGAGGCGGACAGGATCGGCGGGATGGATGAGAGTGACCTGTTCTCCCTTGCGGAATATGATGAGGAAGAGGCTGAAAAGACCGGCTACAGCAACTATTCCTACTGGGGCAGCACTGTGCGCATGTTTTTTAAGAACAAGGGCGCTGTGGCGGTGTTGGTGGTGATGCTGGCAATCCTGGCGTTTACCTTTATCCAGCCCCATCTGCCGGGACAGTATGACCCCAATACGGTCAACAATGACCCGACTACCTTCCGGGCACTTCGAAACGTACAGCCGAATAAGACTTTCTGGTTCGGCACAAACAATATCGGCCAGGACCTGTGGGCCCGCATCTGGGCGGGGACAAGGACCTCCATCCTGATCGGCTTTGCGGTGGCACTGATCGAGGCGGTGGTGGGCATTACCATGGGCGTGCTCTGGGGCTACGTGAGAAAGCTGGATTTCTTTTTTACAGAGCTGTACAACGTCCTGGACAATATCCCCCAGACGATCATCCTGATCCTGGTGGCTTACATAATGACACCCAGTGTGAAGACGCTGATCTTTGCCATGTCGCTGACCGGCTGGATCGGCATGGCGAGATTTATCAGAAATCAGATCCTGATCATCCGGGACAGGGATTACAACCTGGCAAGCCGCTGTTTCGGAACCCCCACGAGGAGGATCATCCTGAAGAATCTGCTCCCCTATATGGTTTCCGTGATCATGCTGAGGATGGCGCTGTCCATCCCGGGAGCCATCGGCAGCGAGGTGTTTGTGACCTATATCGGCCTGGGACTGCCCAGCTCCATCCCGAGTCTCGGCAATCTGATCGAGGCAGGGCGCTCGGTCATGATGAATGCGGCCCAGAGATATCAGCTGATCTACCCCACCATCATTTTGTCGATCGTGACTATTTCCTTTTATATCATCGGGAATGCCTTCTCCGACGCGGCAGACCCCAAGAACCACAGGTAGCAGAAAGAGGTGAGGATTCGTATGACTCAGGAAGTGATATTGTCTGTCAAAGATTTGAATGTAAAATTTACGCTCCGCGGTCAGGTGCTCCATGCCATCCGCGGCATCTCCCTGGATATCTATAAGGGCGAGAGCCTTGCGATCGTCGGGGAGTCCGGCTCCGGAAAGAGTGTGTTTACCAAGACCTTTATGGGGCTTCTGGACGGAAACGGATTTATCTCCTCGGGAGAGATCCTCTATAACGGAAAGGACCTTACAAAGAATAAAACGGATAAGGACTGGAAGGATATCCGGGGCAGGGAGATCGCTATGATCATGCAGGACCCTATGACCAGCCTGAATCCCTTAAAGACCATCGGGGAGCAGATCGCGGAGGCAGTGCGTCTGCATCAGCCTCAGGTCAAAGGCAAGGAGGATATCAGAAACAAGGTTTACGGGTACCTGTCGGATGTGGGGATACAGGAGCCTCAAAAGCGCTATAAGCAGTACCCTCACGAGTTCTCCGGCGGCATGCGGCAGAGGGTGGTGATCGCCATTGCCCTGGCCTGCAATCCGAAGATCCTGATCTGTGACGAGCCTACCACGGCGCTGGACGTCACCATTCAGGCACAGATCCTGGAGCTTCTGAAGGCTTTGAAGGAAAAGTATCATCTGACCATTGTGTTCATCACCCACGATCTGGGAGTGGTCGCCAATGTGGCGGACCGTGTGGCCGTGATGTATGCGGGAGAGATCGTGGAGCTCGGCACCTGCAGAGAGATCTTCTTTGACCCGAAGCATCCCTATACCTGGGCGCTTCTGTCCTCCCTGCCCCAGCTGGGAGAAAAGGGAGAAAATCTCTTTACCATCCAGGGAACGCCGCCCAATCTGTTCAGGGAGATCCGGGGGGACGCTTTTGCGCCCAGAAATCCCAAGGCCTTAAAGATTGATTTCCTGATGGCTCCGCCCTTCTTCGAGGTCACTGAGACCCACAGGGCGAAGACCTGGCTCCTGGACCCGAGAGCGCCGAAGATAGACCCTCCCGAGGGGATCAGGAACCTTCAGTACTTCGGCATAGAGAAAAAGGAAGCTTAAAAAGGATTGAGGATGGATATGAGTACAGAGAAGGAAGTATTGCTGGATGTCAGGGATCTGCATGTCAGATTCGGGAGCGGAAGAAAGACCTTTGAGGCTGTAAAGGGCGTCAATTTCCAGATCTATAAGGGAGAGACCTTCGGGCTGGTGGGAGAGTCCGGCTCCGGAAAAACCACCATCGGCAGAGCCATTATGAGGATATATCCCGTCTCCGGCGGAGAGATTGTGTATAAGGGTGAGCGCATCAGCGGAAAGATCAGCAGCAAACTGGACAAAAAGGTCATCCAGGAGATCCAGATGATCTTCCAGGACCCAATGGCATCCCTAAATGAGCGCGCCAAGGTGGATTATATTGTAAGCGAAGGCCTGCTCAATGTGAATAAACATATCAGCAAGGAGGAGAGGGCGAAAAAGGTGCAGCAGGCACTGGCGGATGTGGGACTTTTGCCGGAGTTTGCCAGCCGTTTTCCCCACGAATTCTCCGGCGGGCAGAGACAGCGTATCGGTATAGCCAGAGCCCTGATCATGGAGCCCTCCTTTATCATTGCGGACGAGCCCATCTCCGCCCTGGACGTCTCCATCAGAGCCCAGGTCCTGAACCTTCTTGACAAGCTGCAGAAGGAGAGGGGGCTGACCTACCTGTTTATCGCCCATGACCTGTCGGTAATGCGTTTTATCAGCGACAGGATCGCGGTGATCGAGCACGGCAGGATCGTGGAACTTGCCCCTACGGAATTATTGTTTGAACACCCGCTCCACCCCTACACAAAAGCGCTTTTAAGCGCCATCCCTGTCCCCAACCCGGATGTGGAAAAGGACAAAAAAGTGTTGATCTATGATGAGGGGATGCACGATTACTCCGTGGATAAGCCCGCCTGGACCGAGATCGAGCCGGGACATTTCATCCTCGCCAACAATAAGGAGGTACAGGAGTAC
>CAYPSH010000183.1:0-4060 GCA_964413445.1 uncultured Acetatifactor sp. | reverse complement strand
GGTGTTGACAAATCTTTTGCTATTCAGGCAGGTCGTGAAGTTCGTGTAATGGTTGTGCCGGAGCAGATTTCGGATGCCGATATGGTATTGCTTGCCCGCGATATCTCCAAGAAGATTGAATCTGAGATGGAGTATCCCGGACAGATCAAGGTAAATGTGATCCGCGAGAGCCGTGTCATCGACTATGCAAAGTAAATCATTGCAACAGTTTCTGCCTTAAAGATGTAACAGAAAATGAGAGGCCGTCATACCCCCAAAAGGGTATGGCGGTTTTTTTCAAATTCCCTCTTGTGGAATCGGCGGACATATAGTATTATAAATCAGATGTATGATTGTATACGATTATCCAGCGCTTGTTCGAGGAGGAATTATGAAAAGATATCAGGAGATGAGCAAAGAGGAACTGTTGACACTGAAATCACAGCTGGAGGCAGCTTTTGAGGATGCGAAAGGCAAGGGCCTGAAGCTGGATATGTCCAGAGGAAAACCAGCGGTATCCCAGCTGGATATGGGAATGGATATTTTTGATGTGCTGAATTCAAAGAGCGACATGAAGAGCATGGACGGCGTTGATGTCCGCAACTACGGTGTCATGGACGGTCTGGCAGAGGCGAAGCACATGATGGCGGATATCATGGGTGTGTCTGCGGAAAACGTCATTGTCTGCGGAAATGCCAGCCTGACAATTATGTATGATACGGTTTCCCGTTCTATGACACACGGCGTTATGGGAAGCACGCCCTGGTGCAAGCTGGACAAGGTGAAGTTCCTCTGTCCTGCGCCGGGCTATGACAGACATTTTGCCATTACGGAGCACTTTGGCATCGAGATGATCACGGTTCCCATGACAAAACAGGGACCGGATATGGATATGGTGGAGAAGCTTATGGCGGAAGATGAGAGCATCAAGGGAATCTGGTGCGTGCCCAAGTATTCCAATCCCCAGGGCTACAGCTATTCCGACGAGACGGTAAGGCGTTTTGCCGCTCTGAAGCCCGCAGCAAAGGATTTCAGGATCTTCTGGGACAATGCTTATGCGGTTCACCACCTTTACGAGGACAGGCAGGATGAAATCCTGGAAATATTAACAGAATGTGAGAAGGCCGGAAATCCCGATATGGTATATGAGTTCTGCTCTACCTCCAAGATCAGCTTTTCCGGAGCGGGTGTGGCGGCGATCGCCTCCTCTGCGTCAAACCTTGCCTATATCAGGAAGTCCATGACGATCCAGACGATCGGCTACGACAAGATCAACCAGCTGCGCCATGTCCGGTATTTTAAGAACTTTGACGGCATTAAGGAGCATATGAAAAAGCATGCGGCGCTGATGCGCCCGAAGTTCGAGGCGGTCCTGGCAGTCCTGGACAGAGAGCTTGCAGACACCGGGATCGGAACCTGGACAAATCCAAACGGAGGTTACTTCATCTCCTTTGAGTCCATGGAAGGGTGTGCCAAGGCCATCGTTGCAAAGTGCAAGGAGGCTGGTGTGGTCCTGACGGGGGCGGGCGCTACCTACCCCTACGGTATCGATCCGAAGGACAGCAACATCCGCATCGCTCCGTCCTTCCCCACGCCGGAGGAGATGAAACAGGCCACAGACTTATTTGTGTTGTGTGTGAAACTGGTGAGTGTGAATAAACTTTTGGAGCAGTGTGCATAGGCAGGACGCCTCTGAATGTCTGCGAACAAAGACGTGTAGGTTTTTTGCAGCCAAAATGGGAAAGGGAGATAAGGTGAAATGGAAGAATTCAAGTGTGTGAAGCATGAACTTGTGGCCAAGGGCGCCATTATTGACTATTACCGCGACAGTGTGCTGATCCCCAACGGAAATATCGCACAGTGGGATATTATCGACCACAAGGGCGCGGCTGCAGTTGTGGCGGTCAGGGAGGACGGAAAGCTTCTGATGGTCCGCCAGTACCGTTATGCGCTGGGCAGAGAGACGCTGGAAATCCCTGCGGGCGGCTTGAACGGCAGAGAAGAGCCCACAGAGACGGCGGCGAGACGGGAACTGGAGGAGGAGACCGGCTGCACCTGCGAAAAACTGGAACTGTTAAGTTCCATCTACACCACGGTTGCCTTCTGCAACGAGAAGATTGACATTTATCTGGCGAGAGGGTTAAAGCCCGGGAAGCAGCACCTGGATGAGGATGAATTTATCGATGTGGAGGCCTATACGGTGAAGGAGTTACAGCAGATGATCTACGACTGCAAGATCCAGGACTCCAAGACGATCTGCGGGATCATGACCTACGCTGCAAAGTTCGGACAATAAGAGCCGTGACACATAGCCGTGACTGCGGCTGCATATAATCAAAGGGAATGCCGGTACATGGTACCTTGTACGGCAGGAAGTTTGGTCAGAAGCAGGTGGGACGGGTGAGTGTTTCAGAAAAATACAGACTGACAGGGAAAAGCGCGGCAGCCCTCGCCTTCTTCGGCGGGCTGGCGGCTGGAATCCTGATCGTGAATACAGGGAAGAGCATTTTGCTTACAGACACAGGATTATTTGATGAGGATACGCTGTATCAAATGAAATATATGACTGTGGACAGCAGTGCTCTTTTTTGTTACCTTCTGAGGAAAAGACTGTCTGTGTTCCTGCTTCTCGCTCTGGGAGCCACCACTTATCTGGGGCTTGTGCTCTGTGTCGGTGCGGCTTTTCGATACGGTCTTTCCGCCGGGGCGTACCTGTCAGCCCTGGTGCTCCGCTACGGGCTGAAGGGAGTCGTCCTTGCGGTGGTGGGCGTGTTCCCCCAGTTTTTGCTGTATGTCCCGGCTTTCATCCTTTTTCTGGGATGGGCAGAGCATCTGTACCGGAGCATTTACTTCGGAAGTACATGCGGCGATGCGAGGAAGAAGGGCTTTGCGCCAAAAAAGGCAGGCCAGCTGCTTTTGATCCTGGGACTTGGCATTCTGGGCTGCCTCCTTGAGGGGTACGTGAACCCGGCGCTTTTGCTGGGGTATCTGAAGATATTTTGAGGAAACGCTGATGCACTCAGCGTTTTTTTACTCGTATTCTGCGATATCGTAGATCAGTCTCTCGGAGTCCTCCCAGCCGAGGCAGGGGTCTGTGATGGACTTGCCGTAGACACCGCCGCCCACCTTCTGGCTGCCTTCTTCAATATAGCTCTCGATCATGACTCCCTTTACCAGCCTGTGAATGTCCGGACTCAGCCTGCGGCTGTGCATCACCTCTTTTGTGATGCGGATCTGCTGCGCGAACTGCTTGCCGGAATTGGAATGGTTGGCATCGATCACACAGGCCGGATTCTTCAGATCCATCTTATCGTACAATTGCAGGAGAAGGTTCAGATCCTCATAATGGTAATTGGGGATGTTGTTCCCGTGTTTGTTGACTGCACCGCGGAGAATGGTATGCGTCAGGTCGTTTCCGTCTGTGTTCACCTCCCAGCCTCTGTAGATAAAGGAGTGGGGATGCTGGGCAGCATATACGGAATTGAGCATGACGGACATATCTCCGCTTGTGGGGTTCTTCATGCCTGCGGCGACATCAAAACCGCTGACAGTCAGGCGGTGCTGCTGGTCTTCCACGGAGCGGGCGCCGATGGCCACATAGGAGAGAATGTCCGTCACATAGCCCCAGTTGTCGGGATAGAGCATTTCGTCCGCGGCGGTGAGCCCTGACTCTGCGATGGCGCGGATGTGCATTTTCCGCATGGCAATGAGGCCCGCGACAAAATCCGGCTTCTTCTCCGGGTCGGGCTGGTGGACGATGCCCTTGTAGCCTTCGCCTGTGGTCCTTGGCTTGTTCGTATAAATCCTGGGGATCAGCACAAGCTTGTCCTTCACCTTGTCATTTACCTTTGCCAGACGGCTTACATAGTCGCAGACAGCCGTTTCATTGTCTGCTGAGCAGGGGCCGATGATGACAAGGAATTTGTTGCTTTTCCCGGTCAGGACGTCCCTGATCTCGGCATCCCGCTGTCTCTTGATCTCTGCAAGTTCCGGGGAGAGGGGATAGCTTTCCAGTATTTCTGCCGGCGTGGGCAGCTGTTGTATAAATTCAAAACTCATTTTTTTCTCTGCCTTTCATATG
>CAYPSH010000182.1:0-4080 GCA_964413445.1 uncultured Acetatifactor sp. | reverse complement strand
AAAGCTCTGTCTCAGAAGCCCCAAAATCCTTTGCCCGGCGGAGCAGAGCGTTGACCCGTGAGAATAACACGCCCAGCTTGAAGGGTTTGGTGAGATAGTCGTCACCGCCCAGATCCAGTCCCATGATAATGTTTGTCTCCTCATCCGAGGCAGTCAAAAAGAGAATCGGCACTTTTGATGTTCTGCGAACCTTTTTACAAAATTCGAAGCCGGAGCCGTCCGGCAGCGACACGTCAAGCACCAGCAGATCATATTTCCCATCTGCCCACAAGCTTTCCGCCTCCAAAAGCGTCCCTGCTGTATCCAGCAGGTATCCCTGTTTTTGAAACGCGAAGGAAAGTCCCTCTGTTAAACTAAGGTCGTCCTCCAACAATAGAATTTTAGACATAAATTTGCTCCTCCTGCATATACCCATTGTATCTGTCAGGCGGAGCAATAGCAAATTACAATTTTGTAAGGTTTTCGTTTCCTTTTCTATTCCCCATACACTTCCCGCACTCTGGCGCTGGAGTTTTCCAGTTGTCCTTTTGCAGCGCGGATGTTCTCTACCTCCTGTTCTGTGACCTTATCCACTCTAAGCTTCATCAACAGTTTCTGCAGGGCGCTGCTGTCTTTCTTGATCTGTTTCTTTTCTTCTTTTTCGATTTGTTTTCCGGCTTTTTTCACCGCCTGATTCGTTTTCGCAAGGAGGGTCTGCGCCTCACTGTTCAAATCCATCGCCTCACGTCTCAGGGCATCCTGCCCTGCGTACTGCTGTGCGTCCCGCATTGCCTGTTCAATCTCCGCATCGGACATTCTATCGTCTGCAGAAATGGTGATGGACTGCTCTTTTCCGGTGTCCAGATCCTTTGCCGATACCTTTAAAATACCATTTGCATCGATATCAAAGGTTACCTCAATTTGGGGAACCCCCGCCGGGGCGCGCCGGATTCCTTTGAGTTTGAACTTTCCGATGGTTTTGTTATCCTTCGCCATAGGCCGCTCTCCCTGCAGCACATGGATCTGTACATCCTTTTGGTAGGGTGCCGCTGTGGAAAAGACGCGGGAATAACGAACCGGCAGCGTAGAGTTTCTGTCTACCAGCTTGGTCGCCACACCGCCTATGGTTTCTATGGAAAGACTTAAGGGCGTAACATCGAGAAGCAGCAGATTGTCTCCGCCTGCCACGGACGGCAGCGCTTTCCCCTGCAGCGTACTGCCCAGAATGGCCGCCCCCTGTGCCACGCATTCGTCAGGATTGATATTTCTGGATGGCTCTTTCCCGGTCAGGCTGCGCACCTTCTCCTGTACCGCAGGAATCCTGGTAGAACCGCCCACCAGCAAAACCCTGCCCAGCTCTGACGCGGCGACGCCCGCATCGTTCAAGGCGCTGCGCACCGGCTCTGCCGTCCGCTCGATCAGGTCACGCACCAGCTCGTTAAACTGTGCCCTGGTCAGAGTCATGTCAAGATGCACCGGCTCTCCCTTTACTTCTGTCAGATAGGGCAGCGTGATCTGGGTTTTGTCTGTGGCAGACAGCTCCTTCTTTGCCTGCTCCGCAGCCTCTTTGATCCTCTGCAGTACTGCCACATTGCGGGACAGATCCACCTTATACTCTTTCTGGAATTCCCGCAGGATCCAGTCTGTGATCCTGGCATCGAAATCATCGCCGCCCAGATGGTTGTCGCCTGCCGTGGCAAGCACCTCGATCACGCCGTCCCCGATCTCGATCACGGAGACGTCAAAGGTGCCGCCGCCCAAGTCGTACACCATGACTTTCTGCGCCTCTCCATGATCCAGTCCGTAGGACAGTGCCGCACTGGTGGGCTCATTGATGATCCGTTTGACCTCCAGACCTGCGATTCGCCCCGCATCCTTTGTCGCCTGCCTCTGGATATCGTTGAAATAGGCAGGCACTGTGATCACCGCCTCCGTGACCGGCTCTCCCAGAAAATCCTCCGCATCTTTTTTTAACTGCATCAGTATCATGGCACTGATGGTCTGGGGCTTGTAGTCCGTCCCGTCAATCCGTTTGCTCCAGTCCGTTCCCATATGTCTTTTTACAGAGCTGATGGTGCGGTCGGGATTGGTGATCGCCTGCCTGTTGGCCGCCTCCCCGATCAGTCTCTCCCCGTTTTTGGTAAAGGCAACCACACTCGGCGTGGTCCTGCTCCCGCTGCTCGCAGGAATTATGACAGGCTTGTCATTTTCCACCACCGACACACAGCTGTTTGTGGTTCCCAGATCAATTCCAATTACTTTGCTCATTCCGGCTTCTCCTCTCTAATGACAGCAAAACATGCAGAAAAACTGTGTGGCACAGAATCCCAGACAGAGCTTGTTCAGCCCTTCCGCATATTTCTGAAATTCCTGACCGGCCTCGTTGTAGGTATATTGCGTTCTGTGCAGTTGTTGTCTTACTTTCTGATATTCCGCATTTCCCGGCTCCATCTGAAGGGCTTTGTCTATCTGCTCCGCCGCCAGCAGGGAGTTTCCAAGCCCTTTGTTTGCCAGAGCGCTTAAGTAATACCATCTTGCATTTCGTTCCCGGCTGACGATGTTGTTCAAGGTGTTGTTTGCATATTGAAACTGTTTCATATTGATAAAGTCGATCGCCTGACGGATTTCCGCGCTGTCCTCCGGTCTCGCCGTGGGTCTTGCCTGCTCCTCGCTTCTTCCGTGAAAACCGAAGAAGTCGTCAAAATCAAACTCACCGAAACTGCCGAAACCGCCCTGATAGCTCTGTCCACGGTACTCGCCGTTCCAGCCCTGATTTCCGTAGGGACCATGATAAGAGTCTTGATAGGAGGAACGTGTCTGCTCTGCTTTTTTGTATTTTTCCGGATTGTTCAGCATATCATAGGCTTCGTTGATCTCATTCATCTTTCTTGCCGCGTCCGGGTCATCCGGGTGCAGATCCGGATGGTATTCCTTTGCCTTCTTCCGGTATGCTTTTTTGATCTCCTCTTTTGTGGCGTCGCGCGAAACACCCAGCACTTTGTAAGGATCGTCAATCATGTGTCCGCCGCTCCTTTCTGTCTTTTCTGGCGTAATACTTCTGCCACACGCCGCCGTATAAAATATTCCTCAGCAGATGGGCATCCTGCACCAGCGGCAGTTTTTCAAATTCCTGAGTGGCATCTCCGATAGTCATATTCAACAGATCCTCCATCTCCTCCGGCTGTCTCCCCATAGATCTTAAAGGATTATAATTGCCTGTTTTTTTGTCCTTCTCGTAGTCCATGGTGGCATCCATAAGGTAGATAAAGCGTCCCAGATGGTAACCGAAGCTCCGCAGGCTGTTGCTCCAGAAATCTTCCTCCACCACAAACAGCTCTGCCATCACCCTGCCAAAACAGTTTGTGGCTTCATCCGCCAGGGATGCCGATGATTTTTCAATTTTACTCAATTCCCGAATCCCTTTTTCAATGGCTGCGCACTGTCTGGGACAGCGCTTTTTCACCTCTGCATAGCTTTCTTCCAGTTTCTTTGCATACTGATGCTGCAGCTGCTTGTGTTCATCCTGCCAGTCATCAAGACATTTGAAATAGGCCAGCGCCACCGTGATATCCGCCGCGTAATCCGTGTACCTGTTGGTCACCTCACAGCGTTTGTGAACGGGATGGACGGGGCAGCGGAACTCCTGCTGCTGTTCCGTCGGTTCATACAGGGAGGACAAAAAAAGAATGGCAAAGGTCATATCATAATTCAGGCTAAACCTCTCCCACTGACCGAAATTTCTTTCCAGGGTTTTACACAAGCCGCAGTAAACCGCCTGATAGCGGTCCGTCTCCTCCTTTGCCAGCTTTTGCCTGTTGCAGATGATATATCCAAACAAAACGATCACGTCCTTCCCCGCATCTGCGGATTTTACAAATATGTGCCTGCGCCCTGCGGCACAATGCGGATCATAAGAAGTTTTTTCACAATTTTCCACATGCCGTTTACCACGGCTGAATTTACCTGTGTCAGCGGCAGTCTTAAAATTCCTGTCAGCAGACAGACAAACAGGATCGGCATGGCATAGCGCCTGATGGACTGATAGAAACCTCTCACATTCGGGAACAGCTCCATCAACACATTTGCGCCATCCAGCGGCGG
>CAYPSH010000181.1:0-4083 GCA_964413445.1 uncultured Acetatifactor sp. | reverse complement strand
GGCAGATAAAAAAGACAAGAAGGAGATTTTGAGATTATGTTTGAGACAGCGACAGCAGTAAGGATTATCATGGTGGTCATCGGCTTTGGACTTTGTGTTACGGATTTTATATCCTACAGCAAGCAGAAACTGACAGAGAGATTTGCATTTTGGTGGGGGATATTTTCGGTGGTGATCCTGCTGT
Source organism: uncultured Acetatifactor sp. (assembly GCA_964413445.1). Lineage (GTDB taxonomy): Bacteria > Bacillota > Clostridia > Lachnospirales > Lachnospiraceae > Acetatifactor. Next base: position 3,899 of record CAYPSH010000181.1, on the reverse strand, counting down.
CCGGGGCGGTGCCTGCACTGTCCGGATGGACAAGAGTTTTTGATTTCAGCACCTACGCGGGAGTGATCCTTCTTTTTCTGGCGGCTTTGGCTATTTTGTATTCCATGAGCCTGACCATTTCAGAATTGACGCGGAAAAATCAGGAGCTCGCCATGCAGGTGTCGCTTCTGAACAATGAAAATGAACAGATGCTCGGAAGTCTGCGGCATCTTCAGGAGAAGGCAGGATCGGAAGAAAAAGGATTCGAGGATAAGACAGCATGGAGAAAAGGCAAAAGGCGTTATTCGTGATCAATACGCTGGGTCACGCGGGGGCGGAGGTCGCCCTGTTGGAACTGCTTGGGCAGTTGTGTACATACGGGCTGGAGCTGTCTGTCTATGTGCTGACGGGTCAGGGAGAACTGGCCGGGGAACTCCCCGCCGGGGTGCGGCTTTTAAACCGCTCCTACTGTGAGGAGTCGGTACTCAGCAAAAAAGGACAGAGGGAGCTTCAAAAAAAGGTGGTCAGGGCATCCCTGACAAGGGCATCTCTTTTGAAAAACCTGCCGTATCTGGTGGGCAACGGGCTTGAAATGATCAAAAAGAAACGGGTTCAGGCGGACAAGCTCCTCTGGCGAGTGATGTCGGACGGAGCGGAGGTCTCCCGGGAGGAGTACGATCTGGCCGTGGCCTATCTTGAGGGCGGTGCGGCATACTATGTGGCAGATCATGTGAAGGCAAAAAAGAAGGCGGCCTTTGTCCATATCGATTACAGGAAAGCGGGCTATACCAGGGCGCTGGATCAGGACTGTTATCTGAAATTTGACCGGATCTTTCCGGTTTCGGAGGAAGTGAAAAGCCATTTCCTCGAGGTCTATCCGGAGTGCACGGACCGGACGATGGTCTTCCACAATCTGCTGAACGCGGAGCGTATCCGGAAACTCTCCCGGGAGGGAGAGGGATTTACGGATGGCTTTAACGGATTCCGGATTCTGACAGTCGGAAGACTGGTCGAACAAAAGGGGTATGATATCGCCATTCGGGTGATGCGGCTGCTGAAGGAGAACGGACAGGAGGTGCGCTGGTATGTGATCGGGGAGGGCCCCCTGCGCAGACAGCTGGAAAGACAGATCGCGCAGCTTGATCTCACAGGCGATTTTGTGCTGGCAGGCGCAAAGAAGAACCCCTACCCGTATTTTGTACAGGCAGATCTCTATGCCAACCTGAGCCGCTTTGAGGGGAAGAGCATTGCGATCCAGGAGGCACAGATTTTAGGTATTCCTGTGATCGCTTCGGATGCAAACGGAAACCGGGAACAGATCACGGACCGGGTGGACGGATGCCTGTGCAGACCGGAACCGGAAAAAATCCGGGATGAGATCCTGCGGCTGATGGAAGATGAGAAGCTGAGAAATGAGTATGCTGAGCGTGCCCGCCGCAGGCAGACCTCAGACAGGGATCAGATCGAGAGGTTATTGGAGCTGTTAAAATAACAGGGGAGGCAATAAACCATGGCAAAAAAAGATTTACTGATCATTATACCCGCATACAATGAGGAAAAAAATATCGAATCTATCCTGGACCAGCTGGAAGAGCCGCAGATCGCCAGGATTGCGGACGTGCTGGTGATGAACGACCACTCGTCGGACCGGACGAATCTGCTGGTGAAAAGACGGAAGCATGCGCTTGTGACGCATGTCTATAATCTCGGCTACGGCGGGGGGCTGCGGCTGGGCTATAAATATGCGATCCGAAGAGGCTACAATTACGTCATCCAGATGGATGCGGACGGGCAGCATGATGTCTGCAATATCCCTCAGCTTTACAAGGCCCTGAAGACGCCGGACGAGAGCGGGAGGCTTCCTGATATTGTCTTAGGCTCCCGGTTTATGGAAGGCAGTTCTGCCTTTGAGCTGTCCATGGCAAAAAGATTAGCCTTCGCCCTGTTCCGTCTGATGATCTTTCTCGGAACCGGCCGGAAGATCACGGACCCGACCTCTGGACTGCAGGGCTTAAGCAGGAGAACGGTTCTGTTTTATTCCCAGTATAATCATTATGACGACAGCTATCCGGATGCCAATATGATCATCCAGATGCTGCTTCTTGGTTTCCGCATCCGGGAGATCCCGGCGGTGATGCACGCCCGCACGGAAGGGATCAGTATGCATTCCGGGCTGAAGCCTGCCATCTACATGGTACGGATGTTCTTCAGTATCCTTGCGGTGGAATTTCGGGTAAAGGTGTTAAAGTGGCAGGTGGGAGGTATCGATGATTATGCATTGGTTTTCCCGCAGAAATAGATGGCTTTTTGTGCCTGCCGTCTATCAGGAATCCCGGGAAGACTGTCCGAATCCCGGGCGGGGGTGGTACCGGCTTTTCTCTATGGATGCGGCAGCGGGAGCGCCTTTTTTGGACTGGAGGTGGTCCCAGGGGAAAGGGGAGGAGCTGGCGCTTCTCATGGTTGACATCGGAGCCTACGCCGAAGGCCCCATAGCACAGGAGGCTTTGGAAAACATCCGGCTGGCATTTTCCTTTTTCCGGGAAGAGAAAAAAGAACTGCTGCTTCGGTTTGTATACGACAGAGAGGGAAGGGGATATGACAGGGAGCCTGCGGATATCAGCCGGATCCTAAGGCACATGGAGCAGCTTGCCCCTCTTCTGGAGGAATTTCAGGATATCCTCTTCTGCATCCAGGGACTGTTTGTGGGAAGCTGGGGAGAGATGCACGATTCCAGATATCTGACCCGGGCGCCTCTTACAAGGCTCTGGAGGTATTTTAACAGTCTGGCTCCGGAAAACTGCTTTTTTGCTGTGCGGAAACCACAACAGTGGAGGATGCTCACCGGGCTTTCCGATGACTGTCTTTCGGAGGAGGAGATCCGCCGTCTCAGGCTTGGGCTCTTCAACGACGGTCTGCTGGGGTCCGAGACAGATCTCGGCAGTTTTCCCGCTGAGGCTCGTAAGGAGAACTGTCTGTTCCAGGAACAGCTCTGTCGGTTTGTGCCGAACGGCGGCGAGGCGGTGGGGGAGGAAGCCTTCGGAGAGATCAAAAATGCAGCTGCCTATTTTAGAAAGATCCGGCTCTCCTACTTAAACAGCGTGTATGATGAAAGGGTTCTCTCCCGGTGGAGGAAGAGTACCTTTCAGGGTGAGAACGGCTATGAGTATATCGGGAGGCACTTGGGTTACCGGTTTGTGCTCACCGGAGCCGGGCTCGTGAAAAGCGGCAAAGACACCCTTTTGGAGATCCAACTGGAAAACCGAGGGTTTGCCCCCATTTATGAGGCGTGTGACATTCGCCTGTGCGGTGAGTATCCTGTGGCCTATGCGGCGGAATGTGGCGGGAAGACGGTTCTTTCCGGCCCGGAGACATGGGACTTAAGACAGCTGCTCCCCGGAAAAAAAATGAAGATACAATTTGATCTTGCCGGGCAGGAGTCCGGCGACATGATCCTCTCTGTATCCAGGAGAAGGGATGACCGGCCTATCCGGCTGGCCAACCGGGGAGCAGGGGAAGAATTTGTGATCGGAAGGTTGAATAATGGAAGAGAAAACAGAAATTGATTTCGTCATCACCTGGGTGGACGGCTCGGACGAGGAGTGGTGTAAAGAGAAAAGAAAGTGGCAGCCGGAAACCGGGAACGATGACAAAACGGAGAGGTACCGGGAATGGGGGCTCTTAAAATATTGGTTTCGGGGTGTGGAGCAGTTTGCACCATGGGTGCGTAAGATCCATTTTGTGACCTGGGGACATTTGCCGAAGTGGCTGGATACCTCGAACCCGAAGCTTCATATTGTAAGACATGAGGATTTTATCCCGGCGGAGTATCTGCCCACCTTTAATTCTAACTCGATTGAGATGAATCTGCATCGGATACCGGGACTTTCAGAGCACTTTGTTTACTTTAACGATGATATATT
>CAYPSH010000180.1:0-4133 GCA_964413445.1 uncultured Acetatifactor sp. | reverse complement strand
GCACCTGCCTTCTCTCATTGCTGCGTCATCCTCACTATGTCCCCACTCTTTGCGCTATGAACGTGCATCTCTTAAAAACTGCGTTTTTTCAGGGTACGTTCTATCCGCACTACCAGTATACCATATTATTCTCACGATTGCACATCATTCGCAAAAGTTAATTCAATTTTTATAAAGTCTCCATTTTTTATTGTTGCTTTTCATTTTGAAATCCAGTAGGATAGTGGGTACAAAAAGTTGTGGACAAGGCGAAGCTGCCGGAAAGGAAAGAGAAATGTTTCGATTATGGGCGAGGACCTTCAAGGACAATCACATGCTCCGGGACGTCTGCATCGAGGACGGGAGCGATGACACCAGGACACACAAGGTGTTCCATGCGCTGGATGAGGTCTGTTACCGGTTCGACCTCGGGAAACCCATCTGGCTGGACAGCACCATCCGGGAGTTTAAGCGCCACAGCAAGGCGCGCTTTACCCAGGACAACTTTATCGAGAGCATTGACTTTGATTATCTGGAAATCCGGATCATAGAAGAAGACTAAATTTGCGCCGAAAAAAGACCTGTGAGGCTGGCCTCACAGGTCATATCTGTTTTACCTGTCTTACTTATCTGTCCGTCAGAATGCTCCAATATATTCCTAATCATCGTATCCGTTCGGATTGTTCTTCTGCCATCTCCAGGAGTCCTCGCACATCTCCCTGATACCGTACTGAGCCTCCCAGCCCAGCTCCTTCTTTGCAAGAGAGGCGTCCGCATAGCAGGTGGCGATATCACCGGCACGTCTTTCCTTGATGACATAGGGGATCTTTACGCCGGTGGCCTCCTCAAAGTTCTTCACAATATCCAGCACGCTATAGCCCACGCCGGTGCCCAGATTGTAAATCTTTAAGCCTGCCTTTTCCTCTATCTTCTTCAACGCTTTCACATGACCCACAGCCAGATCCACCACATGGATGTAATCCCGGACGCCGGTGCCGTCAGGCGTATCGTAATCGTTGCCGAAGATCCCAAGCTCCTTCAGTTTTCCCACAGCCACCTGGGTGATGTAGGGCATCAGGTTATTGGGGATGCCGTTGGGATTCTCGCCCATGGTGCCGCTCTTGTGGGCGCCGATCGGGTTGAAGTAGCGCAGCAGGATCACATTCCACTCCGGGTCAGCCTTCTGGATGTCGGAAAGGATCTGCTCCAGCATAGACTTTGTCCAGCCGTAGGGGTTGGTGCACTGCCCCTTGGGGCACTCCTCCGTGATGGGGATAAAAGCAGGATTCCCGTACACTGTGGCGCTGGAAGAGAAAATGATGTTCTTCACGCCATGGCGTCTCATCACATCCACAAGCGTCAGCGTACCTGCAATATTGTTCTCATAATACTCCCAGGGCTTTTTCACGGACTCGCCGACTGCCTTCAATCCGGCAAAATGGATGACCGCATCGATATCCTCTTTTGAGAAGATCTGCTCCAGAGCCTCCCTGTCCAGAATGTCCGCCTTATAAAAGGGAACCTTTTTCCCGGTGATCGCCTCCACTCTCTCGAGAGACTTCTCGCTGGCATTGCATAAGTTGTCCAGGACCACCACATCATACCCGGCCTGCTGCAGTTCCACTACCGTATGGCTGCCGATAAATCCGGCTCCGCCCGTCACTAAGATTCTCATTCAAATAACCCCGCCTTTCCGTTTTGTTTTCTGCTCTTCTTCAAGGATACCGAAAGCTTCCCTGCTTCTCAATATGAATTTGTTGCAAAAGTCTGTCGGAATGTTATATTTTGGCACAGTCCGGGCGCCCCCTTAAACTGCAGGCGGCGCAGCGGCGGACCGTTACAGCTCTACTCCGTTCTGCGCAAGCAGGGCTCTTGCGCTCTCCACGGAATCCACACCGGTCTTATTCTTGATCGGCGCAAACTCCTTCTCCCTCACCACCTCGAAGGGCAGGCAGCTGTCCATCTGATGGATCATATCCAGCACCAGATTCTCAAACTTAAAGCCGTTGGGGGATTCCGGCTTCACCAGAGCGCCCGTTTCATCCAGATAGGGAATCTTCTTCTCCACAATGTGAAGCGGCAGACTTTCGCCCAGGATCCGCTTCAGCGCGGAGACGCTGAACAGGTAATTTAAGATCACGCCGAAATAGTAGGCCGGATCGCCGTTCTCATCTCTTGCAGTCATCAGCTCATCGGTCAGCTCATAGTACTCCACGATGGAGGGTCTGCCGTCCTCCAGACAGATCACGCCCACCTTCTCATCCGGAGCATTTTTCCGCACCACCTTGGCGCCCACCTCGCAGTTTTTCAGGATGGTGGCGCCCACAAAGCAGGGGTCTGCACTTCTCTGGAGCACATTGTCCACCGCGTAGACATTCAGCCACTCTATGCCTTCCTTGTCCACCAGGTCCAGCAGTCCTGCGTTCTTCAGAGAGATAAACCAGCCGCCGTTTCCGTTGGGAGAGGTGGAGAGCCTGCCCTTCTCCTCCAGATAAATCTTTCCCTGATAGTCGGTTGCCGCCGCCATCTCCTGTCTGAAGAAGTGGATATAGGCCTCATTGTAGCCAAAATAGCTATGCTCCTTCAAAAAGCCCACTGTCGTCTCATGGTTCTTTTCACTGGTCATCACAAACAGATGGATCCATTTATCCGCCCTGCGCACCACATCCAACAGGTTGTTGATCTGACATTCAAAGATGTAAAGCTCTCTGGTCAGCCCCACATTGTACATTCCCTTGGGGTTATCCGAGCCGAGCCTTGTACCCATGCCGCCTGCCAGCAGCACAGCGCCAACCTTTCCCGCCCTGATCGCCTCAAGACCTGTCTCGGTAAAGAGCTCTTCCTTCTCCCTGATCTCCGGGATCTGCATTGCGGCAAGCGGAGTGATGACACCCTTCTTTGTCAGCTCCTCCCTGTGATCCACAGATTCCAGGATACTCATATCCGTAGCTGCGATCTGCTCCAACAGCGCTTTTCTCTCTTCCTCAGACAGTTCATCATAATATTTCAGCACATGCTCCTGTCCGAATTCTGCCAGCTTTTCCTTTGCCTGTTCCAGTGTCATTTTCCTTAAATCTCCTTCTGCTCTTTCCTATCATAAACCCGCATTTCCAAGCCCGGGTCCGGCATCATTTCATTCACAGGGACTTTACCCCCGGACGCTTTTGAGGTGACTGCGCCTTCGATGTCTACAGCTCCAGATCCGCAAAAAAATCCTCCTGCTTCCGGCCTCCATTCAGCTGCCGCAAAAAATACGCCTTCATCTCCGGATACCGGTCCCCGATATCCGTAAGTATCCCGTCCAGATTATCTGACGTGACACAGCCGATAGCGGCAAACAGGCTGTAATACTCCCTCTCCTCCCCGTAGTCCTGCAAGATCACCTGCCAGGCCTCCTCGCTTCCGGCGCCCTTCGTATGATCCAGAAGATACGTCTCCAGCTCCTGCCCGAACCCTTTGTCAAGCCGCTCGGGGAAGAGCAGTCTGATGAGGCAGTGTCTGGCTTTCAGCAGCCGCTTTCCTCTGACATAGCCCTCCAGGTTTGTGCTCTCGTAGTCCTCTTCCCCGCACAGGACCTCCTTGGTGTGCCCTTCATCGTCCGGCGTGTGCAGCTCCGATGCCAGCTTTGCGTCCCACTTGCGGTACCACTCCGCGCTTCCCGCCTCTGCCGTATCCAGAAGGTATGCGCTGTCAAACTCCACCGTCAGCGCCATCAGCTCACCCGGAACCTTGAGCTTTCCCGAGATCCCGCGCACATTGATACGCTTTAATTCGGGACAATTCCTGAAAGGCGCCTTGCCGAATGTCATATTTCCTCCCGGAAGGCTCACCTCTCTCAGGGCAGCACTCCCCGAAAAGCAATAATCTCCGACCTCTTCCACCGTGTCAGGCAGCACGACCCGCACCGGAGTACGCTTTCCCAGAAAGCACTTCTTTTCCACTTTTGTCACCGGGCAGCCTTCAATCCGCTCAGGCACTATCACCTCTGTGCCTGACCCATTGTATCCGGTGAGCCGCACCTGCCCGTCTTCTATCCCATAGCGGATGCTCCCGCCCGCAATCTCCAACTCTTTTTCCCGCATGTTTCCCCAGTCATTTGAAACGGCCCCACCGTGCTCTGTGCATTCCGGTGGGGCAGTAAACCTTTATTATTT
>CAYPSH010000179.1:0-4143 GCA_964413445.1 uncultured Acetatifactor sp. | reverse complement strand
TTCAGCCTTTCGTATTCCTCATCCGTGATGGAGAGCACAGTGCCGTGCTTGAAGCCGTAGGGGAAGGAAAAGGAAGCATCCGAGCGGACGAACTCACCGCTCTCAAGGCTCTTTGCAAGGAAAGGGACATATCCCTGTCCGGCGGCCGAACAGCCGTAATAATCGAGCATAAGACACCATTGCCCGTCTGCGGTTTTGAACGCGGTGGGGGCTTCATACAGTCCGGATTCCAGCGGCTCCATGCTCCGGTCAAAGGCTTCTACTCTTGTAAAGGGGCCGGTCACATGGTCGGAGGAGACTAAGATCACATGGGCAGGGTCGCCCTCACTCTTTAAGAAGCAGTAAAACCTGCCGTTTTCCTCATACATGGCGGAATCGATCACGGCGCCTCCGTCCTCCTTGCGGTAGAGAAGCTCCGGGGCGGAAAAGGTCTCGAAATCCTTTGTGCGGGAGTAGAAAATACCCTTGGGTCCAAAGTTGTTGGAGGCGTGGGAGGAAGACCAGTGGATGATATAGTCGCCGCTTTCTCTGTCAAAAATGATGTCCGGCGCCCAGAGACAGCCGAAATTCTCATCTCCCAGCTTTACCATCTCCTGATTGCTCCAGTGGATCAGATCGTCGGATTTCCACATCACAAGACATTTGCTGCCGTTTCGGGAGACCTCAGCCCAGGAGTTTTTATACTGATAGGGCATGCCGTAGGAGAGGCTTAAGTCCGTGGCGAGGATGACGAACTTTCCCTCTTTCGTGCGGGTGACAGTGAAGTCCCGGACACCCTTATCGCCCTCGTAGCTCCAGAGGATGGGATTCCCTTCATTTACAGACTCCCAGTGGAAGCCGTCCCGGCTGACGCCGAAATAGACCTGCTCCCCGTCGGGAGTACGTTTTTCCTTGAAATGGACAAAAAGATATGCGCTCATAGTTATTCTCCTTTTGATAATATCGTGAACGTAAATACCTCAGCCGCTCTACGGCATCATTCCCTTCTCGGGACGCTTTCGCTCACTACGGGCGTAACGGACACATAAGGCACCACAATACGGTGCCTAAGTGCCGACGCCCTCCGAATGCCCTCGAAGGAAACAATGCCGTAATCGGGCTTCGAGGTTACTGACTGTCATGGTACAACGGAAAACTCGAGCCCGCCCATCCGGGCGAGTCAGCCACATGTGCCTATTATATCATGAATGCGAAAATGTGCAACGTAGATGACGAAATTATGCAACTTCAGATGAGGGGTTGACAGATAAGAAAAGGGGGTATATTATATCATTTAATACAGTATTCATACCAAAATAGTATGAAATAACATGTAATGCTTCGGAGCCTGTCGGTTTTGAGGATAGAGATGAACAATTATGTATCAGGAGGAGAAAAATGAGAGGAAAAAAGATGGTGGCAGCGGCGGCAATGATGGCTCTTCTTATGGGCACACTGTCGGGCTGCGGAAAGACGAGCACGGAGGATGATCAGCTGGCCCAGATCAAGAAAAACGGCAAGATCGTTTTTGCGATGGAGGGAACCTGGGCTCCCTGGACCTATCACGATGAGAGCGGAGAGCTGGTTGGCTTCGACACTGAGGTGGGCAAGCTGATCGCAGCGAAACTCGGCGTGGAGGCTGAGTTTGTGGAGGGCGAATGGGACGGACTTTTCGCAGGCCTTGATGTGGGACGCTATGACGCGGTCATCAACGGCGTGGAGATCACGGACGAGCGCGCGGAGAAATACGATTTCACGGAGCCCTATGCCTATATCCGCACTGCCCTTGTGGTGGGAACGGACAACGATGATATTCAGTCCTTTGAGGATCTGGACGGAAAAACCACCGCAAACAGCTTCAACAGCACCTATATGCTGCTGGCTGAGGACTACGGCGCTGAGTGCAAAAACGTGGACTCCCTGAGCGAGACCATGGATATGGTGCTTTCCGGCCGTGTGGATGCAACGCTGAATGCCGAGGTTTCCATTTATGATTACCTGTCTGAGCATCCGGATGCGGCGATCAAGATCGTGGCACTGACGGATGACGCTTCCAAGGTTTCCATTCCTCTGAGAAAGGGAGAGTCTTCTGCAAGTCTGAAGACGGCAATCGACCAGGCAATCAAGGAGTTAAGGGAATCCGGTGAGCTTGCCGCTGTATCTGAGAAATATTTCGGAAGCGACATCACCGCAGAATAGGAAGGTCAGGTGCGAAGGATGGCTAGAATTTCGGAGATCGATCCGGACAACGCTCCGGAGGAAGTGAAGAAGGCGATTGCGGATCACATTGCAAGCGGCCACAGGATCACAAATGTCAAGAGGACGATGCTTCATCATCTGCCCTCCTTTATGACACTGGAGGTTGGCTCCTACGACCTGGATGACGACCTGCAGAGACTGATCGGCAAGCTGGACGGGGATATATTTGAATACGCTGTCTCCACGGAGAACGAGTGCCTGGTTTGCTCAGTGTACTTTTCCAGATTGCTGCGGGAGGAGCATGGGATAGACCCGGCAACCTTTGAATTCAACGACCGTCAGAAGCTTCTGATCGAATACGCGAGAGTGATCGCCCATACTCCCAAAGCGGTGTCGGACGAACTGTTTGCGCGTATGAAGGCGGAGTTTACGGAGGAACAGATCGTAGCGATCACGACCATGGGTGTCATGATGACGGCGATGAATTATTTCAATGATATTTTACAGATAGAACCGGAATAAATCACAGACACGGAGAGAGCAATGGACGAGAGATTACTGAATATTTTGACAACATCCTTTACGAAGATACTGATCCCGGGGATCAGGGTGACGATTCCCCTCACCATCTGCTCTTTCGCCCTCAGTCTTGTGCTGGGGCTTTTGCTCGCACTGGTACAGGTGGCAAACATCAGGGTGCTGCGGCAGATTTCCAGGTTTTACATATGGATCTTCCGCGGCACGCCGCTGCTTGTGCAGCTCTTCATCATTTTCTTCGGTCTTCCCTCCATCGGGGTCATGCTGGATGCCTTTCCGGCAGCAGTCATCGCTTTCGGAATGAATCTGGCGGCCTACAATGCGGAGACCATCCGCTCGTCTATCGAGGCAGTGCCCAAGGGCCAGACGGAGGCGGCTTACCTCATCGGCTTAAGCCATCCCCAGCTGATGGTGCGCGTAGTGCTGCCCCAGGCATTTCCCATTGCCTTTCCGACCCTGTTCAATAACCTGATCTCCCTGTTGAAGGATACCTCTCTGGCGTCCAGCATCACTGTGGTGGAGCTGTTTACCACAGCCCAGCAGATCGCGGCAAGGACCTTTGAGCCCTTTGCCCTGTACTGCGAGGCCGCTGTGATCTATCTGATCTTTTGCACGGTGCTCACCTGGATTCAGCGCGCCGTGGAGAAAAGAATGGTCTGGAGGACGAAAGACGATAAGACCGCAGAAGCGGTGAAGGCGGAGGGATAGGATATGCTGGAAGTAAAAAATCTGCAGAAAGCCTTTGGAGCCAGTGAGGTTTTGAAAGGTGTGGACTTTAAGGTAGAGAAAGGTGAAGTGGTGGCAGTCCTGGGGCCAAGCGGTTCGGGCAAGACTACACTGCTGCGCTGTATCAGCTTTTTGGAGAGGGCTTCTCAGGGAAAAATAATCTTCGAGGGTGCGGAATATGACATGGCTCATATCCACAAAAGAGATATCAGAAACCTGCGGATGCACATGGGCTTTGTGTTCCAGAGCTTCAACCTGTTCCGGAATATGACGGCGCTGGGAAATGTGATGGAGGGTCTGACCACAGCCAGAAAGGTCCATAAGAAAGAGGCGGAGGAGATCGCGCGGAAAATGCTTGAGAAGGTGGGAATGCTGGACAAGGCTTCCTACTATCCGGACGAACTCTCCGGTGGACAGCAGCAGAGAGTTGCCATCGCCAGAGCCATCGCCACAAACCCGAAGGTGCTGTTGTTCGACGAGCCGACCTCGGCGCTGGATCCGGAGCTGACCGGCGAGGTCCTAAACGTGATGAAAAAGCTGGCGGACGAGGGAACTACCATGGTCGTTGTCACCCACGAGATGGGATTTGCAAGAGAGGTGGCTGACCGGATCGTCTTTATGGAGGACGGCGTCGTCGTGGAGGAAGGAGCGTCGGAGGAATTTTTCCGCAACCCGAAGGAGGAGCGCACAAGGCAGTTTTTG
>CAYPSH010000178.1:0-4145 GCA_964413445.1 uncultured Acetatifactor sp. | reverse complement strand
AAGCGCATGGAATTCTTTGCCTCCATGGGATGTACCGTCTCCGATCACGCTCTGGAGTATGTGATGTACGCTCCCGCAACGGACGACGAGATTGAAAACATCTTCTTAAAGAGACACAACAGAATGATTCTGACAAAAGAAGACGAGATGAAGTACAAGACCGCATTTATGCTTTTCGTAGGCAAGGAATATCATAGACTCGGCTGGGCGATGCAGCTCCACTATGGCTGCAAGCGCGACAACAACACGCTGATGTTTGACCAGCTCGGCCCCGACACCGGCTATGACTGCATCAACAACTACGCTCCGTCCGCTCAGATGGCAGATTTTCTGAATGCCCTGAACAAGACCGATGAGCTGCCCAGAACAATCCTTTACAGCTTAAATCCCCACGACAACCAGTCCATCGGAACCATCCTTGGATGCTTCCAGGATTCCACTGCCGTTGCAAAGGTTCAGCAGGGCAGCGCGTGGTGGTTCAATGACCACAAGTGCGGTATGCAGGAGCAGATGACCTCCCTTGCAAACCTGGGAAATCTGTCCGGCTTCATCGGAATGCTGACAGACTCCAGAAGCTTCCTCTCCTACACAAGACACGAGTATTTCAGACGCATCCTTTGCAACATGATCGGCAACTGGGTAGAAAACGGCGAGTTCCCCGCAGACATGGATACCCTTTCCGAGATCGTGAAGGATATCTCCTACTACAATGCGGTGAGATACTTCAAGTTTGACATCTAAGGAAATGCTGATGAGATCAGCGTTTCCCCCAAAAAGAAATGCTGACAAAACCGGGTGTCCTGCAAGACTGCAGGGCACCCGGTTTTTCGTTTCTTATATGCACACATCCGATCAGAGAAGATCACTCAATCAAGCTTGATCCCCGCCAAAAGACTTGCCAGACTCGTGCCTGTCGGGCCAGAGTTAGTGTACTGCGCAAGCTCCGCTGCGCCTTCCTCTTCTGCCATTTCCTCTTCAAGAGCCTTCATGGACAGGCTGATCTTGTTGTCTTTTGTGTTCAGGACCTTTACTTTCACCTTCTGTCCGACCTTCAGCACTTCCGAGGGCTTTGCTATCCTTCTCTCACAGATCTGCGAGATGTGGACCAGACCGCTGAGCCCGTCTCCCAGGCTGATAAATGCGCCGTAGGGCATCAGTGATTCCACAGTCCCCTCCAACACACTTCCCGGAACCATCATGGAGATTTTGTGATTGCGCTCGTCCGCTTCCTTTTCCCGCGCCACCGCCTTGCCGGAGAGGACCAGCTTCTCCTTTTCCCGGTCAACTGTGATGACCCGCGCCTCTATCTCCTTTCCGACCCAGGTCTCTGTATCCTCCACATAGTCGAGGGAAAGCTGGGAAGCCGGTATGAAGCCGCGGATTCCCTCCAGGAAGGCGACAACTCCGCTCTTTACGCTCTCCTTGATGCGCACCTTCACAGTCGTCTCCTCTTCCATCAGCTTCTGCAGCTTATCCCATGCCAGCACTTCGTTTGCCTCTCTGCGGGAGAGAAGGATATTCCCTGCGCCGTCGTCGGTGCTGATGACCGTCGCCTGGATGACATCTCCGTTGTGAACCTCCTCAAACACCGCAAAATCCGGATCATTGCTCAGTTCCGAAACCTTGATGATACCCTGCGCGTAATACTTTAAGTCCAGCGTCACCTCTTCCTCATTCACATCGATCACCGTTCCGGAAATGATGTCGCCCACGCTGATCCGGCGAAACGATGCCTCGAGTTCCTCTTTGAAATCGTCCATTGTCTCCATGACTATGGTACCTCCGTTTTTCTCAGGTAATTTCCTTCTTCAAAACTTGCGCTTCCGGCGGATGCGCGCGAATCTGCAGCATAAGATGCTGCTTCTCAATATTCCATAGCCTTCTCTTCACCGTTGAGCACACGAAGAGCTCCCTGCGCCAGAGCCAGCAGCTCATCCTCCCCGGGATACACGGTGAAGGGAGCGATCCACTCTGCTTTCTCCTTCAGGGCAGCGACCACATCCGCACCGTAGGCAATCCCTCCTGTGACGATGATCTGATCCACCTTGCCGTTTAAGACGCAGGCCTCAGAGCCGATATCCTTGGCCACCTGGAAGATAAAGGCCTCCTTTGCCTCTTTTGCCTTTGCATTTCCCTCGTTGGCAAGCTTTGTCACATCCCGCATATCGTTGGTCCCGAGATAGGCATTGAAGCCGCCCTTTCCGCAGATTTTGCTGTATACTTCCTTTTCCGTATATTTGCCGGAAAAACACATCTTGATCAGCGCGCCGCTGGGCACACCGCCCGCACGCTCCGGAGAAAATGCACCGTCGCCATCCAACGCATTGAAGACATCAATAACCTTGCCGTATTCATGGGCACCCACGGAGACACCTCCGCCCATATGCACCACGATCAGCCGCAGGGAGTCATAGGGCTTTCCGATCTCCTTCGCATAGCGCTTTGCCACCGCCTTCTGGTTCAAAGCGTGGAAAATGCTGACACGGGGCAGCTCAGGCACGCCGGAATATCTTGCGACATCCGCCAGTTCATCCACCACAACAGGATCTACAATATAGGAAGGGACACCGATGGAATCCCCGATCTCCTTTGCCAGGATCCCGCCCAGATTGGAGGCGTGCTGACCCTGAACGCCGATCTTCAGATCCTCCAGGAGCGCATCCGTCACAGCGTAGGTGCCGCCGGGGATGGGCTTTAACATGCCGCCGCGCCCCACCACAACATCAAGGCTCTTTAAGTCAAAGTTTTTGGACTCCAGAAGATCTGTTATGATCTTTTTTCTGAAATCCTTCTGGTCGACAATGGTTGCATACCGGCCAATCTCCTCTGTAGAATGCCTCAGTGTCTCTTCAAATAAGAGGGTTTCGTCCTCAAACACACCGATTTTGGTGGAGGTAGAACCCGGATTGATGATCAAACTTTTAATGGACATTTTCTTTTCCTCCTGATTTTTTCAATGTACAGATAATCTCATGTCACTCACGGCCAAGCTCATGCGCCACGACTGCTGCCAGCGCAATGGAGTTCACCTTTGTCTCAAAGGTGTCTGAACGGCTGGTCAGAATGACGGGAACCTTGGTCCCGGTGAGGATACATCCGTTCTTCACGCCGGGAACCATATGTACGATTGCCTTGTACACCAGATTTCCCGCATGAATGTCCGGGAACAGCAAAATATCCGCATCTCCCTGGATTTTTCTGTTGGTTGCGCCCTTGTGCTTTGCAGCCTCGGCGTCAATCGCCAGATCAAGGGAAAGCGGGCCGTCCACAATACATCCGGGGATCTTCCCTTCCTCACACATCTTTGTGAGCTCCACCGCCTCCACGGTGACAGGCATCTTGGGATTGAGCACTTCCACCGCAGCCAGGGGTGCCACCTTGGGCATGTCCACACCACATGCGTTGCAGACAGGAATCGTATTCTTGATAATATTTACCTTATCCTCCAGCGTAGGATAAGTCATAAACGCCACATCCGTCAGGAACAAAAGCCTGTTGATGCCGGGGATGTCAAACACACAGGTATGGGAGAGAGGGCCGCCGGTTCTGAGTCCCACTTCCTTGTCCAGCACACTCTTTAAGAAGTTTTTGGAATCCACCAGCCCCTTCATGTACATGTCAACTTCGCCGTCATGGGCCAGCTTTACAGCCTTTAACGCTGCCTGGATCATATCCGGCTCATCGATGATCCTGTATCCTGTCAGATCCATGCCAATCTGCCCGGCAATCTCCCTGATCTTTGCCTCATCGCCCACCAGAACTGCCTCTGCAATCCCCTGCGCCTTTGCCTCCTGCACCGCCTCCAGCACTGCGGAATCCTGTGCGGCTGCCACGGCGATCTTTTTCATACCGCACTTTTTGACCTTTTCAATAATGTCATCAAAACCCTGTCTCATGACTTCTTCCTTTCCTGCATTGTACGCAAACTTATCCTCCCAGGAGGATAGCTACCTGTTTCTATTACTGTTTCTAATACTATTTCAAAATCTACTTGTTAAAATAATAATACGTGAAATTACAAAATGCAATACCCAGAGACGATTCCGAGCACCGCAGAAAGTACTATGATCAAAACCGGATGAACCTTCCTGAAGGAAAGGACAAGCATGATGAGAAAAACTGCCGCAGACACCAGGAATGAGGCA
>CAYPSH010000177.1:1404-4150 GCA_964413445.1 uncultured Acetatifactor sp. | reverse complement strand
GATTAATGAAATAAGTATTCCGTCGCCATAAACAAGTCGCCCTGCTCCTTGATCTTCGCCTCATTTCCCACGACGCAGAGGCATTCATCCTCCATAAACGCATTCAGATACGGTGCCAGCGCCCGGATTGCCGCTTCATCTGCCGAGAGCAGTTCATCCCGCTCCTTCTGCATTCCCTCATAGGAATAGTGGGTCATGTAGCCGCTCAGGGAATAAGTTCCCTTTGCTGAGGGTGTCAGAGGCATATCCATCTCGCTGACCGCACCGATGATATACTGGGTCATCGTCCGCTCGTCCGCCTCAAAATGAGAGACATAGTCCGCCGCCTGTTCAAAAACATCGATGGTCTTCTCAAGATTCGGGTCCCTGTAAGATACGAAGTAGCTCTCTCCGTTTCTGCCGAACTGGCACATACAGCCGTAGGCGCCGCCCTTGACGCGCACCTGGGTCCAGAGATATTCATACCCCATGATCACGCGCAATGCCTTGAGCGCTCCCGTGTACGCCAGTCCCTTGTTTGTGAAATTGCCCGCGCGGCACACATACTGTATCTGTGCGGAGGACATAAGCCCTTCATTCTTCTTCACAGGCTCCGGTGTATAGCCGGTGGTCTGGATGGGTTCTGTAAACAGACTGCCCTTCAGCTTCCGGGCCAGTTCTTCTATCCCTGTCAGCCCTTCCCGCTGGGCGGTGTAGTCGATCATCAGATTCTCCGGGCGGAAGATACACCTTATCAGCCGCTCCAGTTTTTCAAGCAAATCGTCCTTTCTCGTCTCAAATTCATTCTCAAGGCTTTCCAGAAGACGGTAAAAGGGAAGTCCGTTCACCTGTTCCATCACGCACGCCTGCCTGGATAAATAGGACAACGCCCTGCCCGCCGCCAGCGAATGCCCTGCTGACATCATCAATGCCTGTTTTTCGCTCCTCGCCTCTGCGATCAGTTCAAAGAGACGCTTCATATCTTTATAGACCGATTCGGTCAATATCTCTTCTGCAAGCGCAAACGCATGAGAAAGGTTCTCATACAGCACCTTCACCTTCAGATCAAAGGTGGCGGTGTATTTTGAGAAATCATCTGCATCTGTATAGAGATTGACCGCCGGTTCGATGCCTCCGGTCTGCAGATTGATCTCATTATACAGTTCGCCGTAGCTGTGCTTTGTGGTATCCACCAGCCCGATCAGCAGCTTCAAGATGCCCACATAGGGGAAAAGTTCCTCCGGCACCTGCCTTAAATCAAACATAAATCTGAGATAACCGATCCCGTTGGTGAAAATATCATGATAAAGCAGTGTGGTGTCTCCCACCTTCTTTTCTTCATTATGATAAGGCGCTGCCTCCTTCTTTAAGTCAGCCCTTTTCAGAAGCGGGATCTTTTCCAGATCTTCTTTTGCACTGGGCGTCTCCTGGTACGCCTTCAGTTCTTCTGTTTCCCGGACGATCGCCGCGATCTCATCATCACTCATCGCCCTTTTCCTGTCGGCAAGTCTGTCGGCAAGCTCCTGTTCCTTTCTTGTCGCCAACCCCTTCACAGGTTTCACCACCACAACGCTCTTGTGGGTGTTATCTATGATATATTTCCGGATCAACTCTTCAAAATAAGAAGTGGGAACCGCCTCCTTCAGACTGCGGTAGGTTTCCGTCAGTTCTACATAATAGAAAGGCTTGCTTTCATCATAAAGCCAGGACTCCAGCATATTCAAGCCGTACATAAGTCCCTTGGGATAGGAGCCGAAATCCGCCTCTCTGTACTTGAACTCGTCCCGGTTCACGATCGCCTGCAGTGTGGTTTTGTCAAGCCCATGTTCCGCAAGCTTCCTGACGCCGTCTTCAATGATCTGCACAAACGCATCCTTCTGCTCTGCGTTGGCATTCTTCGCCACGATGGAAAGATAGGGCTGTTTGATGCCGGTGTCAAAGGCACACTGTACATCCGTACCGATGCCAGCATCCAGAATTGCCTGTTTGACTGGCGCGCCGGGCACCATGCACATCACATCCACCAGCGTGCCGATGCCAAAGCATGCCTTTCGGTCAGTCAGCTCTCCCAGCGACACGCTGTACGCCAGATAAGAATTGTTTTCTTCCGACTCATTCTCCATGACAGGGTATTCTTTCTCCACAGTCACCGTCTGCGCAAAAGCAGGCTCCACTTCCAGCTCGGAATCCACCTTCAGCGCATCATAATGGGCCAGATACGCTTCGTCGATGAACTGCAGTTTCTCTGCCATATCCATGTCCCCGTAGAGATAAAGATAACTGTTGGAGGGATGATAATATTTCTGATGAAACGCCAGGAAATCCTCATAGGTCAGCTCCGGAATCACATCCGGGTCACCGCCTGACTCCACGGCATAGGCGGTATGCGGATACAGGGAGTTCATAATCTCCCGCCACAACACATCGTCCGGAGAGGAATAGGCTCCCTTCATTTCATTGTACACCACGCCGTTGATGGTCAGCTCGTCTGCTGCATCCTCCAGCTCATAATGCCAGCCCTCCTGGCGAAAGATCTTTTCATTCCGGTAAATATTGGGATGGAAAACCGCATCCAGATAGACATCCATAAGATTTTGAAAATCCTTGTCATTGCAGCTCGCCACCGGATAGACCGTCTTATCCGGATAAGTCATCGCATTTAAAAAGGTGTTCAGAGACCCCTTCGCCAGTTCAATAAAAGGGTCTTTCACGGGAAACTTCTCAGAGCCGCAGAGAACACTATGCTCAATGATATGTGCGGCGCCGG
>CAYPSH010000177.1:0-1304 GCA_964413445.1 uncultured Acetatifactor sp. | reverse complement strand
CACACTGACCTTCACTCTCGCTTTCAACTGTTCGTAGGTGCGGTAGGAAAACTGCTCCGGCGTTATATAATAAAGATGGCTCTCAATCGTGGTGGACAGATCCGTGTCCTTGGAGAGATAGTGCTCTATGATGGATTTGAACTTAAAGTTCACCATCTCATCCTCCATGATCTCCTGATAGCTGTATTTGGCGCCGAAATAGAGTGAAGCCGTATCCTGTATCATGTATTTGTAATCATTGTCCTGATATTCCACCGTTCGCATCCTCTTTATTCTTTCCCCGCCGTATCGATTGCCTCAATCCTGTCACCGCTGATGCGGATGGCATCCTCCACCGCCTTGCGGCTTAAGCCCGTCTCTGCCACCAGTTCTTCCACCGTCACCTTGCGGTGCAGCTCCTCAGACAGCTCATTGGCTGCATCGGCGACCTTGTTGACTTTGTCAGCGACTTTCCTGCTTTTTTTCTCCTCGTCCGCATTTTCCGCAATATATTCTTCCATGGCATCCATGATCAGCTTTCCCAGCATCCCCTGCACCTCTGAGGCATGCTCCAGTGCGCCGAGCATCGTCACACCCATGGAGATCGCCACGTTTCCTTCCCCGATCAGATCCTCCAGATAAACGCCCTGTCCGGCATACAGCTTGGCAATCTCCGCCACTTCCGTCAGATAGACCTCGATCAGCTTTCGCTGTGCATCCATGTCCCCTGCCATGGCAGACAATGCCACTGCCTCCTTCTCTCCCTCCGACAACTGAGGCAGATCCGCCAGCTCCTTTAAATATTGATCCAGATAATCCTTGTCTTCATCCTGTAAATAGTCGTCCGGGTCCGGCGGCTCACCAATGCCGATCTTGTGCTGGCGGAGATACTGGTACACCATTTCCATCTGTTCGTCAGAGAGCGAAAGCTCCGCGAAAATCTCTTTGATCTGTTCCTCCGAGATACAACGGTCCTGCTCCTTCGCCTTTGCCCTGGCAGCCTCCAGCGCCTTTCCGAATAGTACTTCTTTGTTCATAAATTTACACCTTTCCCCGAAACACTAGCTTCTCTTCACATGTGTATGGGTATACAAATGCTCCTCGCAGTACTCGTAATTGCCGTCACACTTGGAGCAGAACCGAAACTGCATATTCGGGCTGTCCTGTTCCGTTCTGCCGCAGATGGCACATTTGTGTTTCGTGATACCTGTGCTCTTTCGTATATCCCGCTTAAATTCCTGCCGTCTGTGTATCTGTTTCGGATTCATATGGATCGTGTTCCGTGAATTCAAAAAGAAAATGACAAAATTCATGAGGGAGGCAGC
>CAYPSH010000176.1:0-4163 GCA_964413445.1 uncultured Acetatifactor sp. | reverse complement strand
TTGGAGGGTATGCAAAATGAAAGGAAATGTTATTGTAGGGCAATCAGGCGGCCCCACCGCTGTCATCAACTCAAGTCTTGCCGGAGTTTACCGCACCGCTATCGACCGGGGAGCGAAAACGGTTTACGGTATGCGTTTCGGCATTCAGGGGCTGCTGGATGAAATGTATGTGGATCTGTCTGATTACATCAAGAACGAACTGGATATTGAAATTCTGAAGCGGACACCGTCTGCTTTCCTGGGCACCTGTCGTTATAAGCTGCCCGCCATTCACGAAGACAGAGACATTTACGAGAGAATATTTGAGATCTTAAATAAACTGGATATCGAATGCTTCATTTATATCGGCGGCAACGATTCCATGGACACCATCAAGAAGCTGTCCGATTACGCGATTTTGACCGGCCAGACCCAGAAGTTTGTCGGCTGCCCCAAGACCATCGACAACGACCTGGCGCTCACAGACCACACTCCCGGCTACGGAAGCGCTGCAAAGTATATTGCCACCTCCACCAAGGAGATCATCCGGGACGGCAACGGCTTCTCCTATAACAAGGAGCTCGTCACCATCATCGAGATCATGGGGCGGAATGCCGGCTGGCTCACCGGTGCTGCCGCACTTGCCAAGGGCGAAGACTGTGAGGGCGTTGACCTGATCTATCTGCCCGAGGTTCCCTTCGATATCCCCACCTTCAAGCAGGAGGTACAGGATCTCTTAAAGAAGAAGAAAACTGTATTTGTCGCTATCTCCGAGGGCATCCGTCTCGCGGACGGCACCTATGTCAGCGAAGCGGGCGGCGGCTCCGATTACGTGGACGCTTTCGGCCACAAGCAGCTGACCGGCTCCGCAACCTATCTCGCCAACATGATCAGCCATGAGCTTGGCTGCAAGACCCGTGCCGTAGAATTTTCATCCCTCCAGAGAAGTGCCTCCCACCTGGCAAGCCGCGTGGACATCAACGAGGCGTTTATGGTAGGCGGTGCAGCCGTCAAGGCAGCCGATGAGGGCGACAGCGGCAAGATGGTTGTCATCGACCGTGTATCGGACGACCCTTACCAGTCTGCAACCGGCGTTTACGATGTACACAAGATTGCCAACGACGAGAAGCTGGTTCCCAGAAACTGGATCAACGAAAAGGGCGACTATGTGACTCAGGACTTTATCGACTATGTGCGTCCTCTGATCCAGGGCGATTATCCCTGCGTCATGGTGGGCGGTCTTCCCAGACACCTGTATCTCACCGACGACAAGGGAAAAAAGAAGAAATAAAAAAGGACTCCGCAGCTCTGCCGGGATACGGCAGAGCTGTTTTTTTGCACAATCACAACCACCTGCTAAGTCGATGGTTGTGATTGTTATTACGGGATTTTTCAACGGACACTTGTGAAATTGCGTAAAATCCCCTATAATTATCTATACTGTTCAGCATATTGCAAATACGAAGAGGAAAACGAAATGATCACACAGGAAATCTGTACCATAGATGAGCTGCTCCAGTTTGTCAGGAGCCTGTACAAAAAACACGGGCTCAGGCTCTGGTACCGCGGAGAGGAAAATGCGGATCTGACGCTGATCCCCTCCATCCAGCGAAGCCAGAAGAGACTGGACGCAGAGCGTTATATCACAAATGATTTTTACATCCGTGCGAAACAGATTTTGTCCAACCCGCCTGAAAAGCACAATTACGCCGGATGGGTCTCCCTGATGCAGCACTACGGTCTGCCCACCAGGATGTTGGACTGGACCCAGTCTCCGCTTGTCGCCGTCTTCTTTGCCACAGAGACCTACCGCAGAGCCCCGAAGATGGACGCCTGCGTATGGGTGCTTGCACCGGGGCTTTTGAACGAGAAGGAGGGCTTCGGCAACTGCATCTACCCCATCGACGCGGACACCACCCAGGAGATGCTGCTGCCCGCCTTTAAGCACGCCCACCACAATCCGGACCTGCGCGACAAGATCCTTGCCTGCAGTTCCACGGAAAATGACCTTCGCATGTACTCCCAGCACTCCAACTTCACCGTGCACAATTCCCTGCAGCGGCTGGAGGACATCTGTGATGAAAATATGCTCTACAAGATCATTATCCCCTACGACAGGCGGAAATACTTTATTGAAAGCCTCCGGGTTTTCGGCATCACGGAGGGATGGATCTACCCCGACCTGGACCACATTTCCAAAGATTTGAAAGACGCCTACGGCATCTGAATAAAAGGAGCAGACACATGAAAATCGTATTAAAAAATCTGACCAAGAAATACCCCAGCCGCAATAAGAAGGTTCCCGGTGACGTCATCGCCGTCAACAATTTTGATTTTGAAATCCCGGACGGGATGCTGGTGGGCCTTTTAGGGCCATCCGGCTGCGGCAAGAGCACAACCTTAAATCTGATCTGCGGCCTGCAAAAACCCACGGAGGGAAAAATATTCTTCGGCGAGGATGAGGTGACAAATCTTCCCCCGGAGCACAGAGGCGTCGGTCTGGTTTTCCAGAATTACGCCCTCTACCCTCATCTGACCGTCCAGAAAAACATCCGGTTTCCTCTGGAGAATTTAAAGGGCGCTGACAAGCTTTCCAGGGACGAGATGCAAAAGCGCGTGCTGGAGGCTGCAAAGCTGGTGCAGATCGAGGAGCTGATGGACAGGAAGCCCAGCGAGCTTTCCGGCGGCCAGCAGCAGCGTGTGGCGATCGCCCGCGCCCTGGTAAAGACGCCCCGGGTGCTCCTTCTGGACGAGCCTCTCTCCAACCTGGACGCAAGACTGCGCCTCCAGACCAGAGAGGAGATCAGACGCATCCAGAAAAAGACCGGCATCACCACCGTCTTTGTCACCCACGACCAGGACGAGGCAATGAGTATCTCCGATCTGATCGTGGTCATGAAGGACGGCGTAGTGCAGCAGATCGGGAAGCCCCAGGAGGTGTACGACAACCCCGTGAATCTCTTTGTGGCAAAGTTTTTGGGCACCCCTCCCATCAATGTGTTTGAGGGCGCCGTGAAGGGAAACAGACTTTATATCGGTGAGGATGCCGTTCTGGACATCAGGGATGTCCCCGACGGCAAGGTGACTGTCGGCATCCGCCCCGAGGGCTTTCTGCCCGAAGAGGACGGTCCCCTGCACTGTCATATGAGCCGTCTGGAGGTCATGGGGCGTGATGTGAGCGTCGTCTCCACCCACGCAAATTCCCTGAATCCTTCCATCCGCTCCATCATACCTGCACAGACCTGTATCGACCAAAGCGCCGAGATCGTCCGCTTCGCCTTAAAGCCTGCCAAGGTATTTCTCTTTGACAGTGAGACAGAAGTGCGGATACCCTTCCGGCTTGCCTGAAGAAAAGGAGGCAAAACCTGCTATGGAAAAAAATAATTTAAAGGGCTGGCTCTATCTTCTGCCGTCCTTTCTCTTCCTGGGCATATTTATGATATACCCGCTGTTCGATGTATTTGTCTATTCCTTTGAGGAGGGCTACAATTCCGCGTCCCAGACCTTCTTCGGCACAGGCATGTACAATTACTCCTATGTCCTGCACGATCCCTACTTCCTGCAGGCGGTGAAGAACACCTTTATCCTTGTGGTCATCACAGTGCCCGTGTCCACCGGACTGGCGCTCCTGATCTCCCTGGCCCTAAGCTCCATCCGCCCCTTAAAGGAGCTGCTGCAGACCATTTATTTTCTTCCCTACGTGACAAACACGCTGGCAGTTGGTCTGGTGTTCATGATCCTGTTTAAAAAGACGGCCTACTCCGACGGACTTGTGAATCTGCTGATCCACTTCTTCGGCGGGGAGAGCGTGGATTTCATCGACGGACCCTACTGGGCAAAGATGTTCGTGCTCTGCTTTTACACCATCTGGGTGGTCATGCCCTTCAAGATCCTGATCCTGACCAGTGCTCTGGCCAGTGTAAACCAGGTTTACTACAATGCGGCGAAGGTGGACGGCACCTCCCCCTTCCGGATTTTCAGGAAGATCACCCTGCCCATGATCTCTCCCATGATCTTCTATCTTGTCATCACAGGCTTTATCGGCGCCTTCAAGGCCTACAGCGATGCGGTGGCTCTCTTCGGCACAGACCTGAATGCAGCGGAGATGAACACCATCGTTGGCTATGTCTACGATATGCTGTATGGAGACAGCGGCGGATACCCCTCCTACGCATCGGCGGCAG
>CAYPSH010000175.1:0-4170 GCA_964413445.1 uncultured Acetatifactor sp. | reverse complement strand
TCACCACCCCTATGCTCTCGCCGAGTGCAGCCAGTTCATCCGCCATATCTCCGAATTTTTTCTTGCATTCGCCTGTATCCACTATCATCATCATATTAAAATACCCCTGCACAATGGTCTGGGAAATGTCGAGAATATTGATCCCGTTCTCTGCCAGATAAGTGCAGACCTTTGCAATGATACCCACCGTATCTTTTCCGACTACCGTAATGATCGTTTTTTTCATAATGAACTCCGTTTCCGCGCTGTCACGCATATATATTTTTTTAAGGAACGCCGGTCAAAGTGATTTCTGCGCCGACTAAAATTCCACCGCAGGCGTCACCTCGCTGCGCCTGGCGACCCTGATGTCAAAATCCCCCGGTTTATAGGGCGTCTTTCCCACAGCGATCTCCATTCTGACAGATTCGTAGGCCAGTTCCGGCAGATTGTTCTCCTTGCTCAGATGTCCGAGAAAAACCGTCCTTAGATTATCGTGGAGGATCCTGCACAAAAGCCTTCCGGAATTTTCGTTGGACAGATGTCCTCTGTCGCCCAGGATCCGCTGCTTTAGATAATACGGATAAGGCCCCACCTGGAGCATGTTCACATCATGGTTCGCCTCCAGCAAAAGCGCATCCATTCCCTTCAGGCACTCCACCGTGTAATCGTTATAGGTTCCGAGGTCCGTACAGATGGCCGCCTTTTTTTCCCCGTAACTGATACGGTAGCCCACCGGCTGTGCCGCATCATGGGAAATGTGCATGGGATTGATGGTCAGGTCCTTGATGACAAATTTCCGATCCTCCTCTATCTCATGGAAAAGGCTGTCGTCAATCTTTCCCAGATTCCCATAGCTTTTCACCGCGTTGATCGTTCCGGCTGTGGCGTAGATGGGAATGCCGTATTTGCGGCTGATGACTCCAAGCCCCTGTATGTGATCTGCATGCTCATGGGTTATCAGGATGCCGTCAATATCGCGTCCCGTCAGATCCAGTTCGTGCAAGCCCCCTTCTGCTCTCTTCCCGCTGATACCAATGTCCACAAGCAGGTGCGTGGCATCAGAACCCACATAAATACAATTTCCGCTGCTCCCGCTTGCTATACTGCATATTCTCATGTCTTTTTTGTACTCTCTTTTCGCTTAACTTTCTTTCCAGAATATATCTATCACGTCGCCGTTGTTGAGCGGCTCCATGTATTCTGCATTTCTTCCGTTCAGATTTGTCACAATGGCCCGGCCGCCCGATGCCTTCAGGTCAAAATCAATGAAGGAGAAGATGTCTACATAAACATAGCTGTCTTTCCCCGTCATCACCACCGGATGACCGTTTGCCACCACGTTGATCGCCCGGTCCCTGTGAAGGCCAGGCTGTGCCATGCCATCCTCCCCGTCCGCAGCCTGCGCCTTCCTGGCGGTATCGGAAAGGCTGCTTCCCGCATTTTTTTCATCCGGGGAAGCCATTCCCCACGCCTTCACGCCTTCCGGCATCCGTTCATTCCGGTAGCTCGCCTCTTTGGTTTCCACGTTCTCGTTGGTGTCGGTCTCCTCCGGCTCATCCTCCAGCTCCGCATAGGAGGGCTCCGCATTGACATCCCAGCTCAGGGTGAAATTTTCATAGACGCTGGTCTTTGGTCTGGCGGGCGTTTCATTTACCAGGATCTTCCCGCCCAGTGGCACATCCATAAATTCTGCGATCTCGCTGACTGTATAGGAATTTGTGACCTGGATCTGATCGTTTTCCCTGATTTTATAAAATTCATTCTCCAGATGTCCGTTTACCGATGCCGTCCTCGGCAGGCTGATCCTTGTGCCGTTCACGACCACATGGAGGGTCTGGCTCAGCTCAGGCAGCCCGCCGATCTCCAGCCCGGCCGCCTCCCCTTCGGTTGATGCCTCCACACGGATCCTGTCACCGTTCTGCAGCTGGGTGTAGATATCCGCAGCCTCTCCGTTGACACTGATGACGGCGGCCTCCCCCAGCGTCCCCCTTATGATGCGGCTCTTCCCGTTTACCGTAAAGTTCAGTGCCTTTCCTCTCTTCGGGAACAGGTTTTCATTGGAAAATTTCGACTGCATGGCAGCGTCAGCCACTGTCAGCTTACCGTTATCATACAGTTTCACCCTTTCCCCGTTAAAGTCCACGAAGATGAAATTGTTGCTCTGCTCATAATAGCTCAGACAGATGCCGATCGGTGTGACCATCATGGAATCCCTGCGGGGATTGTTCATCTCAAAGACAACCGACTGCAATACCTCCTGGCCTCTGATGGCGACACGCTCCCTGGGAATCTCCAGCGCCTCCGCAAGACACTCTGTGTAGCCGTCGATGACACCTCCGCCGCCAACCACAAACACTGCACTGACAGGCTTGTCACCATTCAGCTGCCGGATGCATTCCGCCACCTGACCGGCCATGGTTTTGATATGACCGGACAGAAGCTCCTTTACCTCCCCGGCTGTGATCACCTGATTTATGCCCATGATATCCTGGTACTCAATCTTTTCACATTCCCCCGACTGCCGTTTGATCTTCTCCGCAGTGTCAAACTCCACCAGACAATGCTGCACAAGGATATCCGTCAGGCTGTCCCCCGCCACCGGTATCATACCGTAGGCGGTGATGGAGCCCTCACTTGTGATGGAAATATCGCTGGTGCCGGCGCCCACATCCACAAGCGCCATATTCAGCATACGGAACTTTTCGGGGATCGCAACCTGTATCGCCGCAATGGGCTCCAGCGTCAGATTTGCCACATGGAGTCCCGCGATCTCCACAGCCTTGTACAGACCGTCCACAACATCGTCCGGCAGGAAAGTGGCGATCAGATCCACCGACATGTTTCTCACCTTGTGGCCTTCCAGGTTCACGATATGATATCCGCTCATATAGTAGCGCATGGGCGTATAACCCACACAGTAAAACTTCATGTCCGTGTCGTTCTTTTTCTGGAATTCGACGTAGGCATTCTCCACCCCCTGAGTGATGAGGGAATAGACATCCTCTTTGGTCACCTCATGCTCTTCCTCAAAGCTTTGCTCCGCACGGGTCGTCACCGTTTTCAGGACGCGTCCTGCCGCAGCGATGCAAACCTCTTTCAGCTCCCGGTTCAGATCTCCCTCGAGCTGTTCCTTCACATACCTGATCGTCTGCCCGACCTTGCCGATATCGTGGATCTGCCCGTCCAGCATCGACCTGGTCTCGTGCTCCTTGACGCGCTGCGCCAGGACATGGAAGTTGCCGTTGCTCTGATACCCCACCGTGCCGACGATGCTTCTGGTGCCGATATCCAAACCAAATACCAGTTGCCCTTGCCCTTCTCTCACTCCTGCCATGTAAAAGCCTCCAGTTTCTCTTTGATCTGCCTGCAGCTGTCTGAAAACGAGCCGCTGTTGTCTATGGTGAAATCACAGTTTTCCCGAAACTTTTCTTCCTTCAGTTGTCTTTCCATGATCTGTGTGATCTTTTCATCGCTGTAGCCTCTGGCTTCCTTCAGGCGCTTCCTCCGGACATCCTCGGCGGTATAAATATACCACATCTCATCCACAAGAGACCCGTAGCCGCCTTCGATCAGAAGCGCCGCCTCCACAAAAAAGAGCTCTGTACTGCCCTTTTTTTTCGCCTCCGAAAGTCTCCCGAGCAGGAAGTCCTTCACAGCCGGATGGATCAGCCCGTTCACCTGCGCAAGGAGAGCTGCATCCGCAAAAATTTTCTGTGCCATCCTTCCTTTGTCGATCTGCCCGTCGGGAGCTAAAATCTCTTCCCCCATAAGCTCCACAAGACTTCTGTAACACGCCGTTCCGGGCTCCTCTACCAGGTGCGCCACCTCGTCAGCCAGATAGATCTCACATCTGTAGTGTTTTCTGATAAACTTAAGTATCTCTGATTTCCCGGCCCCCACGCCTCCGGTGATTCCAATAAAACGCATACTTTTACTTCGCCTCGTACCAGTTTGCACCTGTGTGCAGGTCTACCTCCAGTGTCACCGCCAGATCAGCGGCCTCCTTCATATTATCCTCCAGCAGTTTCCGCACTTCTGCCTCCTCCCCCAGGATCGTCTCAATGACCAGCTCGTCGTGCACCTGCAGGATCAGCCTGGATTTCAGTCCCTCCCTGCGCAGTGCCCGCCAGACCCGGACCATTGCGATTTTGATAATGTCTGCGGCAGTGCCCTGTATGGGGGAATTCA
>CAYPSH010000174.1:2089-4201 GCA_964413445.1 uncultured Acetatifactor sp. | reverse complement strand
ATGCCGTTGACCTTCAGATTGGTATCAATAAACACATCCGCAGCCTTGTCCACCACCTCCGTGTCGATCAGCGCTTTCCCGTTGATGCGCTCCCATTCCTCCTCAGAGACAAAATAATTGTCCTCCCGGACCTGCTGCGACACCGCCGCAGGCGCCAGCTTCTCCGCCGCCTCGCTGTAGGCTTCCGGACTTGTCTTTTTCACTTTGTACAGATCATTGTACAGATAATTTAACACGCTCAGATAACCCGAATACTGAATGAAGACATCATCGGACTGCACGCAGGCCAGATACCCGATAAAATTTGCCTCATCCTCATAAATATAGCCCCGCAGATGCGCCAGCTCGTGGCACATGGTAAAGGGAATGTTCAGGCTGTTCATGACATCATTGTAGTTTGCTTCCATGGAAAAAGGAAAATAATAGCCCTGCATATACTGCTGACACATAAAATCCGAAAACGTCATAGCCTTCGGCCTCGGATACCAGCCGTCCAGCTGGTCATAATCCTGCCCCAGTCTGCGCATCAGAAGCCTCGCCTGATCCGCCATGTCCAGAAGCCGTTCCCTGTCGGACATATCCCCCAGGTCTTCCGCGCTGCCGCTGTAAACCGCCCTGCCGTTCTCATCCCGCTCCACCTGCCCCGAGAGTCGGTTGCAGTTCTCCGCCACCATATTGTAAACGGTGATCAGTTCCTCTGTAGTATAGTCCTCCCTCTCCTCCCCGAAATAGGTTTCGGAAAAGGTGGAAGCGTGATACAGGATAAAACAATTTAAAGTCATGATCAGGCAGACAGCTAACAGCGTCCATGCAAAGAAACAAAAATAGCCCCTGCAGAGGCGCACAAGCCTCCGAGGAGCCTTCTTTTTTTGTATCAGACCAGCAAGTTCCGCAGCCGCCCATACAAGGCCGAGGACCACCGCTGCCGCCGCGACACATACTCCTGCCAGGATCAGCCATTCTCCCACAGAAAAGGGGAAAAGTCCCGTGAGCCTTCCGTAGGTGTTCACCCAGACAGGAAAGATGTTCGCGATATACCAGTCACAAAGCTTTGTGCTGTTCCATGCTGCCACATTAAGTGCGGCAGTGATCACGACAAGGAGCAGATATGCCGTCAATGCCTTCTTTTTTCTCATACTGCCTCCCTGCCGTGTATAAAAATTTCGTTCTGAATGTTCCTCACTTGAACACAATAGCGTCCCAGGAATCGGAGGGGATCAGGGAGATATAGGTCTTTCCTGTGTTGAGTTCGATCTCCTCACCGGTCGCCTTGTCATAGTAGACGGTGATATCCTTCTCACCGGACTTTGTCCAGGTAACCTCGATCATCTTTCCGTCTGTGATATAGTAGCCGTAACGGCCGCTGTCGATGGCATTGTAGATCAGATAGCCCTCACCCAGTTCGGAGAATGTGGTATCCTGCAGGATCACGTTCTTGAAGGTGAGCTGTGCGCTGTCATGCACAGGGTCAAGGTGCGCTGCGCCGTACTCATAGTAATCGTAGGTTCCCGTCTCCTCATTGTACTTCAGGGTGGACTTGTTGTGAGGGAAAGGAAGTTCGATCTGGCTTACGCTGACAGCGTCTGTCCTTTCCTCAAAATCCTGTTCTTTCTCCGCGAACTGGAAGTGCGGACCGTCATAGTACTCGTTGTAGGTAGTTGTGTAATTGGACTTTTCAAAGCGCTGCTTGAGTCCGTCGTAGGTCTGGCCCTTTGTGGTGTTGGTGTAGGTGTCATAGGTGAGGTACTCTGTAAACTCAGTCGCCTTGCCGTTGCTGTAGCGGGCAAATCCGCCGCTCAGGTTGGCAGAGTAATCCTTCGCCACCCAGGTATCGATAAAGAACGGACCGCCGTCGTGACAGAGCACTGCATTCCACTCCGCCGCCAGCATGAAGTTGGTGGGACGCACGCTTCTGATGCTGCCGAACTGCGTGATATTTCCCCAGTCCTTTACAATTGCCATGAAACGTGTGACTCTGTCATTCAGGGTGCTGTTCATGATCTCGTAGACAACGTCCGCCTCCGTCAGACCGTAATGGGGGAGGGCTGTCTTCTCATTGTCGACCATAACCGCAATGGGACGCTGATCCTTCAGGCTTTCATCGATCCATTC
>CAYPSH010000174.1:0-1989 GCA_964413445.1 uncultured Acetatifactor sp. | reverse complement strand
CACGGAAATTTTTGGATTTTTCGCAAAATTCCAGCTAATCAGGCTTTCATCAGCGGTTTTACTGATTCTTCGGAGCCGCAAAGCGCGCAGCCTTCTTCCGCTCATTCGTCAGATCGAAATATTTATCAGCTATCAGGCCGTGATCCACCAACGCCCGGTAGGTTCTCTCCTGCTCCGGCGTCATGGCCATCCCAACCGTGGAATTTTCATCCGTGATCACACAGCCCGTGTGCTCGATCAACCAGAAAAGGGGAGAATCCTCCCTCGGGATCCTCTCCCACACCTGTTCTGCGGGCATACCCATCAGTTCCAGAAGCAGGTGCAGATGACCCGCTTTTGTCAGCTGATAGGTGCCGTCCGGCAGGATGACTCCCGCCGCATAATTCTTTCCGTCTTTTCCTGCGTTTTCAAAAAAAGCTTCGTTTACTACCATAGCTCTGAATTCCTTTTGCTTCTGACCCAGGGTCCGAATCTTACTGCTGAAAAGTCTCCCCGTTTAAAGTGAGGTCCAGGCAGATATCGCTGCAGGCCTCGATGTCAACCGGCTTCTTTACCTCCTCTGCAAGCGCTTCATCGATCTCCATGCTGCAGCGGTTGAACACGATATTCTTCGCGTTGCGGGCATAGAGGCCGCTCAGAGAATCCTCCAAAATGCCGCTCCCGATGGTGGGACGCAGATCATGGTAATTCTTCGGCCAGTCGGTTTTCTTTTCCAGCCGCACCGAAACCCTCTCAAACACAATATCGCTGATATTGCAGGACTCATCCCCGTAGATCAGGATGCCGTTCTCCCCCGAGCAGTGGATGTTGGTGAAAGAAACATTTTTGATGTGGCCGATCTGAGTGTCTTCCTTCCGCTTTACCGCAGTGATGGTGATCGGCTCCGCCTCTCCCCACCAGTGCACCTTGGAGAACAGCCTCGTCTCAATGTTGATGTTGGAGAAGATCACATTTTCTATGCTGCCCTTGTCGCGCAGCTGCAGGGAGATCGCCCTGTTTGTCCGGCTGATATTGCAGTTCTCCACAATGATATTGCGATAGAGCGCCTCGCTCTCCGAGCCGAACTTGACGGCGGCGCTGGTGGAGATCAGGGTGCAGCCCGTCACGACAATGTTCTCACAGGGACCGTACTGCATGAAATGCTCCGTGTTCTTAAACACGATACAGTCGTCCGCCGTCTCAATATGGCAGCCCATGATGCGGACATTCTGGCAGTGATCCGGGTCGATGCCGTCACAGTTGGCCATCATCAGATTGTTTAAGATACGGATGCTGTCGATCAGCACATCCCTGCAGCCTATCATATGCACCGTCCAGAAAGCACTTCCTGTCAGGGTGATCTGGTGCAGTGTCAGATGAGAGATATTTTCCAGATACAGCAGGGGCGCGCGGGGGTAAAAGGCTCCGTCTATGTGCCAGGGAGTCACAGTACCGTAGAATATCTTTTCATTGCCGTCAATCTTTCCATGGCCTGTGATCGCCACGTACTCACAGTCCTTCGCATAGAGAAAATAGTACACAGGCTGGCCCGCATACTCGCAGTTCTCATAGGTGGGCACATCGATTCCCTTAGGGCCCGAACCGCCTCTGCCAAAGAGGTCATAGTCCTCCAGCCGGTCGCTGGCCTTTAAGACAGCTCCCATCTCCAGGTGCAGTTCCACCTGTGATCTCAGCACAAGCGCACCGCTTCGGTAGGTTTTGCCGCCGGGAAGGAGTACCTGTCCGCCTCCCGCCGCATTGCAGTCGTCAATCGCTTTCTGAATCGCCTTTGCATCGTTTGTGGCGCCATCTCCGACGGCACCGTAGTCCAGTACGTTGTAAATCATATTCGTCTCCGTCTCCGTTTCTGTGCATTTTGTGATCTGCAGTTTCTGTAACCATGATAGCACTTTATCCTTATCCGCCACAAGAGTTATCCTTCAACTTCCTGACATTTTTCTGATAAATTTTACAAAATCCTTTGCATATATACGGATTTGCCGTTATAAT
>CAYPSH010000173.1:0-4222 GCA_964413445.1 uncultured Acetatifactor sp. | reverse complement strand
ATGATCACAAACAGCTTTTCCGCGGGAATCTCCTGCAGCTTCTCCGGCGATTCTACTCTGATCCCTTTTTTTACCGTCCCCCATTTTTTCCTGTCGTTATCTACAAAAAATGCAGGCTGTGCAGTGTCCCTGTGCTTTTCCAGGAAGGCTTCGCCCATGGCTCCCGCGCCAAACAGCACAAGAACCGTCTCCTCCGCCTCCCCCATGCACCTTCTGAATACAAAATCCCGCTCCAGCGTCTTTCGTATCTGTGTGGAGCTCACGCTCTGCGTGTAAGGGAAAAACTCCAGCTTCGCCCCCACCTCATTCAGCTTCCTTTCCAGCTCCGGCCAGGCTCCCTCGTGGTCGGAACCCGCGAAATGGCAGTCATAATGCAGTTCCTCCCAGGCGCGCCACTTATCCTGCAGCTCCATCGTCACGCCGATCGCCCGATCCACATATTTACACTGGCCGACAATCTCCAGGCGCTCCTCAAAAGGGATCACCGGAGGCCGCAGCTTGTAGCTCATATAAACCTCATCCGTGACCACACCCGCGATCAGGTATTCGCACCTGGACTTCGCATTTTTCAAAAGATTCAGATGCCCCATATGAAACATATCAAACGCCCCGGGGCAGTAACCAACCTTGTATTTTTCCATGTCATCACTTCCGTTTCCGCCGCATATCTGAGATGCGCTCACTTTTCCTCCGCCTCGGCGATCCACTCTGCGTGCTGCACATAAATGCGGTAATCTGTGATACCCATTTCCTTTAACTGTTTTTCGATTTCCTTGTAGTAATAACTGCAGATGATCAGCCTGCGCTTTTCTGCAGGCACCTCCAAAATGCTCTTCGGCGGCTTTATCTCCAGTCCCAGGCGTTTTCTTCCCCACTTGCTCTCGTCATTGTCCGCCAGAAACGCAGGCCGGTATCTGTCGCCGTATTTCTTCATGTAATCCTCAAACATCATCCCGGCGCCGAACAGGATGATCTGCTTTCCCTTTATGTCCGCAAATATGCCGGACAGAAGCTTGACATATTCCCCGTATGGCTTATCCGGGTCAAAAATCCCCCTGTGCTTCGGCTTTCGCTCCTCCGCAGGCGGATATTTCATATAATCCCTTCCCATCAGTGCAAAAAGATAATGTTCATATCCAACAGGGGCAGGCACCTTCCTGTGCTCAAATTCCAGCAAAACCGTCTTCTCAAAATCTGTCGCCTGAAGCCTCCTGTACTTCTCATACCCCGAGAAGAAAGCAACCTGATCCGACTTCTCATCCTCATACATCCTCTGTGCCCGGACAAGCCTTCTGCACAGCCGGTCATGGGAACTGCACTTTGAAAGCAGCTTATACAGCCGCCACTGCATACTGCTGATCTCTCCATAGATATCGCCATCCTGACCATAAATCTTTGCCAAAAGCAAGCCATAATAATGCCGGACCCGTCTCTCCTTTCTGCGAAACTTCTTCTCATCCTCCGGGCAGACGTCCAGCGGCAGCAGATCCACCCAGATGCCAAGATTTCCCTCATGCCCCAGCTCTCTGCTCTGTATCCCGGTGGTCTGACCGTTCCTGATGCGGGCAAAACCGCCCCAGAACAGGTCCTTTTCCGTGCGCGGCGTGTGGATGGACAAAGGCTCCTTCAATTCCTGCCCTGCCAGCTCTATAAAGCGCTCGTAGTCCTTTCTCGGCATGGCAATATCCAAATCATCATCCCAGGGGATAAAGCCCTTATGCCGCACCGCACCGAGAAGGCTGCCGTGCACCAGAAAATAGTTCAGCCCATATTTTCTGCAGATCCGGTCCACCTCGTCCAGGATGTCCAGCTCTACCTTCCAGATCTGCTTCATCTTGTGGGAGATCTTATAATTTGCAACGATCTCCTCCTCAGACTCCAGCCTTACAGCATTCTCCAACATTCTCTTTGGATTCGTCTGCGTCCAGCGGTAGAACTGTCTGTACTGCTCCCTGAGCCTGACCTCATCCAGGAAACGGGTCTCCTCTTCCTCGTAAATCTGCCAGGTATCCTCCATGCCGTATCTGGCTATCATCTTTTTCAGAGGATAATACCTCTCGGCATTCGGCGTAAAGCAGTAGATGTAATGGATCGCCCGATACAGCACATATTTGGCGGGATAATCCTCCCGCACAAACTCCTGGTCAAAATACAGGAAATCCCCTGTATCCGGATGATAAAAGCAGTTCAGCGGGATCAGCTCTATATAAGCTTTTTTTAAAATCGGTCCAAAATCAGCACTCGTTTCCTTCTGCAGCCTGTTTTGTCCGGGCTGGGCCTGCTCAGAGGACTGCAGAATGTACGCATATAACCTGTCGACGATATCCAGCACCGCCTCCGGCTGCGTCTCCATGATCATCTTGATATGATCAGACAGGGTCGGCCAGGAAATATAGGGCAGTTCCAGGCCGCCATCCGGCATTTTCCTGTGAGGCACTACCGGAATCCCATGCCGCTGCAGATCTGTGATATTTTCATAAAGACGCTCGGCGTTCTCCCGCCCCGATCTGTATAACGGAGTTTTCCGGACCACGCTTCCCTTGCAGATCGCCGTGGCATAGCTTCGCTCCTCCCCTCTGTCGGTGGAAACAGCGGCATACACAACCTGGCCTTCTTCTCCCTGCATACCGCACTCCACCAAAAAGGAATTTGCAAAAAAAGGGAAAACACCGTTGGAGACGATATCATCATACAGCTCCAGCTCCGGCGCAACCAAAGTATCTCCTCTGAGATAGTAGGGAATCAGCCGCTCCTTCAGGTTTCGCTCAGGCAGGTGATCATCCGTGTAAATCAGCTGCGGAAGCTTGTAGTCCGGCAGCGGATAGTAAAATTTTTGCCGGGTAAACCCTGCTTTGCTGCAGATTTCCTCCAGTTCCTGTCTGCTGAAGGAATAGCCGGATGTCCCCCTCATATAACGATTGATCCCGTCAAAAGCATGATTGGTATGGGGCTCCGGCGCGCCGCAGAAATAGCGCAGACCATAACGATTTTCCGCCGCGATCAGGATTTTTCCCTCCGGCTTTAACCATTTCTGCAGCTTTTTCAGATAGTCAATGTACGGCTCAGGCGCAGAACTTCCCTTTCCCGCCCGCTCCAAAAGCCCGATCAGAAGGATATCGTCAAAGGGCTTTTCAAAATCCAGTTCGCTGATATCTCCGGCATAGACATCCAGATTCTCCAGATCCTCATACCGCTTCGCAATCGCTTCTGCCCGGTACAAAGAGCGCTCCGTCGCGGTCACATGACCGCACATACTGCAAAGCCGGCCTGTCAGCGCCCCAAAACCGGCTCCGATCTCCAGCACCTCCGCCCCCGGCAGAAAGTCGTACCAGCTTATGATTCCGGTGCGAAGCTCCGACAGGTTATAAAAAATCTGCCAGTCCGTCTCACCGGAAATGACCGGGTCATAGGAAATGTTCCCGCATCTTTCTATGTAGGAGCGGATGACCTGATCCGTATACATTATTTTGTTTGGATCAACCGGCTGTCTGTCCGGTGTAATATGTAATGTCGCCATTCCTCTGCTCCTAAGTTCACAACCCGCGCTTGATGCGCTTTATTGTCTGCTTCGCTCCGAACGCTCAGTCCCAGTCTTCAAATACCCACCAATATATTGCTCTGTCTGTCAATGACTGCCAGCTGAAAGTCAGTTCACAGATCTGCCTGCGTTCTGCACCGTCTGCGATCAACTGCCTTCTCACCTTGTGCGCTACATCCAAGTCAGCGATTGCAATGAGAATGATCCCGCAGTCTGCGGGGACTCCCTCCAATTTGGTGATGCGCTCATCCTGCAGCGAGGGAGCCTTCTGATCCCACCAGTAAACCAGTTCTATGTCTTCTGTCTCTTTGATGCCTCTCACAATAAGCTTCCCATACATGCCTGCTCCGTAAACAGAAACCCTTCCCCTGAAATTTCGCAGGATCAGACGGATTCTCTTCATCCTGTCCTCATCCGTTGCTGTCTTTCTTTTCCTGTGCATATGCTGGATTTTTTCCAACATGCCTCTGTATTTCCTGCAGAATTTCACGAAACGTTTTTCCCCTTCCGAACACCGAAGCAGCGAAAATGCAATGTCAGAGCCCTTGTAATACCGTTCTATATTTTTCTCCTGTGCTTTCCAATAAATGTTCCAAATATCCCTGAGCCCAACCGACGGCGCATAGACTTCTTTCGGCAGGCTGTTTTCCCCTGTCTCGCTGGTCGGCATGTCCGCCAGATAAT
>CAYPSH010000172.1:0-4227 GCA_964413445.1 uncultured Acetatifactor sp. | reverse complement strand
GTTCAAAACACCTGTTATTATTTTGAGGATCGTGGATTTTCCGGAGCCGTTGGTGCCGATAATGCCCACCGTCTCCCCCTTATGAATGTTCATGCTCACGCCGTTTAAGGCATAGTGAAGCTTATGCTTCTGCTTTTTGCCAAAGCCGAATGCCTCCAGGATCCTGTCTCTGGGCTTGTCGTAGAGCTTGTAAATTTTTACCACATCTTTTACTTCAATGGCAGGTGTATCCGCCTCCTGCACCTTAATCTGACTTTTCTCCATATCTACCTCTACAGCACATCCGCGAAATGCACCTTCAGTCTCTTAAATATCGCTGCGCCGATGCCGAACAGCACAACCGTCACGATCCAGAAATACATCGTGGAAAAGAAATCCTGCCAGAACCATTCCCTCTCGTAGATGGCACTGCGGTATCCGTTGACGATGTACACTAACGGATTCAGCTTCAGGATCACTACCCACTTCCCGCCAAGCCCGTTGATATCCCACAGGATAGGTGTTGCCCACATGCCGATCTGCAGGCATATGTTGATGATCTGAGACAGATCCTTGAAGAACACCACAAGGGAGCAGGTGCTGTAACACAATGCCAGGACAAGGACGAACAGGCAGGCACTGTAATAGAAGATCTGCACGGTATAGATTGTCGGATAATACCCGTAAATAGCCGCCACCACCAGAAGGACAGCCACAAAGAACACATGGATAAAAGTAGCTGCAATGATTTTGATGATCGGGAGGATACTGATTTTGAACACTACCTTTTTCACCAGATAATTGTATTCCAGAAGTGCGTTGGTGCCGTTGGTCAAAGCCTCGCTGAAATAAAACCAGGGCACCAGCCCCGCCGTCAGGAAGAGAACGAAGGGAATCCCCTCCTCCCCTCTGTTCACCGTGTTGCCCATGATCTTGTCAAAGACCACATAATACATGGCGACCGTCACCACAGGCTGTATCAGCGCCCAGACCGCTCCCATATAGGAGCCGGCATACCGCTTTTTGAAATCATTTTTTGCCAGTTTCCAGATAAGATGACGGTTCTGAAAAAGCTCTGCCGGAAGAGTTGTAAACTTGTCATACCATTTTGCAAACACCAGACAGGATGCCAGGATCACCAGGCAGGAAATTATCTTTTTGAACAATTCCTCTCCCGGATCGGCATTTGGGCCCGGATTCTGATGGACAATGATGATCACTGCCATCAAAAGCCCCGCCAGCGAAAATAATGTAATGCCGCCCCTTTTGCTTATTCCGCCTTTTTTTGTTTTTTTCATCAATGCGTTCCCTTTATCCCTGTTCAACTTTACTTCTTAAGACTATCTATGCCGCCCCACTTTGTATCCCTCTCGGAGAAGATCAGTTCCATCCCCTCCGGAATGGGCCACTGCACACCAATCTGCGGGTCGTTGTAGATGATACCGCCCTCATCGCCGGGGTGATAGTAGTCCGTGACCTTGTAGCAGAATTCCGCGTAATCCGACAGCACCAGAAAGCCGTGTGCGAAATTTTCCGGCACAAAAAACTGCTTCTTGTTCTCCTCTGACAAAAGGATACCATACCACTGCCCATAGGTGGGAGAATTCTTTCTCAGGTCCACTGCCACATCAAACACCTCTCCCCTGATGACACGCACAAGCTTTGCCTGAGGATGCTCGATCTGAAAATGAAGCCCCCGTAAGACTCCTCTTTTTGAGGCTGACTGATTGTCCTGCACAAAGACGGCATCTATGCCCGCTGCCTTGTAATCCTCATACTGGTAGGTCTCGTAAAAATAACCTCTCGCATCGCCGAACACCGTCGGAGTGATCACCTTCAGTCCCTCTATCTCACATGTCTCAACACTGATCTTTCCCATAACCGCAACCTCACTTCTTTTTGTTTCGCAAACCATCCCGTCCTGCCGCCGGAAAGCACGCTCCTGTCCCGTTCTTCACCGGTACAGGGCATGACCGATTGATCAGTTTCCGCTGCCCCCATAGCTGATATCCATATCCACATTGCCCTCAATGCCGTCAATGCGGCCCTTCGAGGTATACTGCCACATCTGGTAATAGCCCTGATACAGGGGAACACTTCTGTACTCCGCAAGCCAGATACTGTAATTTCCCAGACGGTCTGTATAGAGATTATTGTTGTACCAGTTCCGGCTGGCATATACGCCCGCCTGATATCCCGCATTGACAATGGTGCGGCAGAACGCCTCGCAGACCAGGGTCCTCGTCTCTGCGTCAAGACCGTCTGCCCTGCCGTTTCCTCCTGCACCCTCCGTGTCGATATAGACGGGGTAGTCTATCTTATACTCCTTCAAAAGGCTGATCACAGCGGAGGCTTCCTCCACCGCTTCCACCTCGTTCACCGCCTGCGTAAAGAAGTAGACGCCCACCGGGATCCCGCTGGCGGCCGCCCCCTTCATATTGGCGGCAAAGCAGGAATCCTCCACCAGCGTGCCCGACTGTGAGCCCCTGTAACCGGCTCTGACGATGGCGTAGTCCACCCCCGCATTTTTTACCTTGTCCCAGTCGATGTCGCCGTTCCACCTGGAGACATCAATGCCGACCTTTGTGTTTGCTGTCGTCTGCTGGAGCTTCTGTATCTCTGTCTTATCCGCATCGGAGAGCGCATCCGCCACGGCGGTATCCTCCGCCTCGGCATCGATATCCTCCTCCGTCTTGATCAGCAGAGAAATATCCTCGATCGCCAGATACTCCACCTTGTCCTTCACCCGGACCTTTGTGGCATTTAAGGGCACCTTGTACCCGTCCACCGGCTTCAGCTCCACATAATACTCTCCCGCAGGGAGATCGCCGATGTAGATCACGCCGTCCTTGTCCAGATCCTTATATTCTCCCAGATCCTGAAGATTTACGAAAAAACTCTCTCCCGTCACAAGGTTCCCCTCCGCATCCACAATCTGAATGCGCAGGTCCTTCTCCACGGAAGTCACCACAAGGGAAAGTCTCTTTAAATCCCTTGCAGCCTCCAGATAGGCATTCTCCTCCTGGTCAAAAAAAGTGCTGTCCTGCAGAAACGCCTTCAAGTCGTCGCCGACCTGGCCGTCGTTTTCTTCCGTCAGAGTCTCCTCCGACTGCCCTGCATTGCCCGCTGCTTCTCTTGAAACCGTTCCGGTCTGAGAGCTCCCCTCCAGCTTGTCGGCATTGCCATAGAGCACAAGAAGTGCCACAAGCAGGATCGCTCCCAGGGAAGATAAAATTGCCATTCTCCGAAGTTTAGAGTCCATTCGCCACCTCTACAAGATACTTTCCGTAATTCGTCTTCATCAACGGTTCCGCCAGCTTAAGAAGCTGGTCCTTATCGATAAAACCTCTCTTAAAGGCAATCTCCTCAATGCAGGAGATGTAAAGTCCCTGTCGTTTCTGGAAGGCAGCCACAAAGTCCGAGGCATCCAGAAGAGCGTCATGATTGCCGGTGTCCAGCCACGCAAATCCTCTGCCCAGCGTCTCCACGTGGAGCGTTCCGCGCTCGAGGTACTCGTTGTTCACGGAAGTGATCTCGATCTCTCCCCTCGCCGAGGGCTTTACATTCTTCGCGATCTCCACCACATCATTGTCGTAAAAATACAGGCCCGGCACCGCGTAATTGCTCTTCGGGTGTTCCGGTTTTTCCTCTATGGAGAGCGCCTTGCCGTTTTCATCAAATTCTACCACGCCGTACTCTCTGGGGTCACGCACATAGTAGCCGAAGATGGTTGCACCTTCCTCCCTTGCGGCCACCTCCTGAAGCACCCTGGAAAAGCTCTGCCCGTAGAAGATATTATCCCCAAGCACCAGTGCCACCCTGTCGTTTCCGATAAACTTTTCCCCGATGATAAAGGCGTCCGCCAGTCCTCTGGGAGATTCCTGCACGGCATAGGAGAAGCTCATCCCCAGCTGCCCTCCGTCCCCCAGAAGCTCCCGAAAGACCGGCAGATCTCTGGGTGTCGAGATGATCAGAACCTCTCTGATCCCGGCCAGCATCAGCGTTGAGAGAGGAT
Source organism: uncultured Acetatifactor sp. (assembly GCA_964413445.1). Lineage (GTDB taxonomy): Bacteria > Bacillota > Clostridia > Lachnospirales > Lachnospiraceae > Acetatifactor. The sequence goes on along the minus strand of CAYPSH010000172.1, from coordinate 233 downwards.
AATAGATCATTGGTTTGTCGTACACCGGCATGATCTGCTTTGAAATCGCCTTTGTCAGCGGATAGAGTCTTGTCCCCGAGCCGCCCGCTAAAATAATACCCTTCATGATACCTTGTGTCCTTTCAAATTTATGCTTTCTGTCTTATCTCCCTGCACACCGAATGGGAACGACATTCATCGTCCCCACCGTCCGGTCTCTGTTTACTTTTCGTACATCTCCGTATAGTACTTCT
>CAYPSH010000171.1:0-4229 GCA_964413445.1 uncultured Acetatifactor sp. | reverse complement strand
GTCTCCTTGTTGTTCAGCGCAAAATGCTTCACCGTAGCCGCCACATGATTGCTCTGGATACCTCTGACCATGGCTGCTGCCATCTTGCCGGTCAGGAAAGGATCCTCGGAATAATACTCAAAGTTCCTCCCGCACAGAGGACTTCTGTGGATGTTTACCGCCGGAGTCAGCCACACGGAAATGTTGTTTTCCTTCACCTCCGCTCCCCCTGCGGCGCCGACGCTCTCCACCAGCTCCGGGTTCCAGGTACATGCCAGAAGCGTAGCGCAGGGCCATGCCGTAGTGCACACGCCGCACTCTTTGTTGATGCGAAGCCCTGCAGGGCCGTCCGCCGTCATGATGGAGGGCACACCGTATTCCGGCAGATTTCCGTAGCCGAAGGTGTTGGCAACGCCCCTGTTGGGCTGACCGCCCAAAAGCTCCGCCACCTGCGCATCGCCAAGCTGCGCCAGAAAATCTTCTATGGATATTGTGCCGTCCGCCACCTCGCTGAATCGATGGATCTCCTCCTTTTTCCAAAGCTGGTACCTTGCCCTGTATTTGTCCTCCGGAGAAAATCCGTCCACTTCCTCCTCCGTCTGTCTCTCCAGCACATCGGCATCCGTATCCACAGGCTCTCCGACAGGCAGCTCCTCATACGTTCCGTCGGAAAGCATCCTCTTCTTTAACTCTGTGGGCACCATTTTTGCGGAAAGCTGCTCTGTGACAATATCCTCGTTCAATACCATGACATAATTGTCTTCCACCGTGTCACTCACCGAGGTTCCCACATAGAAGTGATATTCTCCCTTCTCCAGCACATAGGCAGACTTCTGTACCTTGCCCAGGTCGTCGTAGGAGGCCATGTCATTGATCTTAAACCGAAGCACCACCCTCTGGGTCTCGCCGGGGAGGAGCAGCTTTGTCTTTCGGAAGGCAACCAGCTCTTTTTCGGGCTTGCCAAGCTTCCCCTGCGGTGCGCTGTAGTAGACCTGAACCACTTCCTTGCCGGGCAGATCTCCCATGTTGCACACATCCACCATCACTCTTAAGTGATGACCTCTCTTTTCCACCACCGGCATATCCAGGGAGAACTTTGTGTAGGAGAGGCCGAAGCCGAAGGGATAATTCACCTTCTCAGCCGCGCCGGGGATGGTCTCAAAATAGCGGTATCCCACATAGATATCCTCTGTGTAGTCCACATAGCTTTCAGACTCATGGAAGCCCGCGGAGGAGGGATAGTCCTCAAGGCGCTTTGCAAAGGTGTCAGACAGCTTACCGCTGGGATTCCCCAGTCCCATCAGAAGCTCCGCCGCGGCAAGTCCGCCCTCCATGCCGCCCTGCCATGCCATCAGGACAGAGGAGATTTTGTCGTTATGGGCGAACCAGTCCGTGTCCACCATACCGCCCACATTCATCACCACGATCACCTTGTCGAAGGCACCCGTCACAGCCTTCACCATGGCTTTCTCAGCGTTTGTCAGATAGAAGTCGCCCTCCTCGAAGATCCTGTCCGACGCATGTGTCACATCCGCTACCCAGTCGTCGGGTTCGCCTTCCTGCTTCTTCGCCTTGTCGTAGGTGCTCCTTCTGTCCCAGCCCTCACCGGAGAAACGGCAGATGCTTATGACAGCCGTATCCGTGTAAGCTCTCGCCTTTTTCAAAAGCTCCCCCGGGACCTCAGGTTCTGTCGTCATGCCCGGGACAGCGCCCTGCGCATACTGTTCCTCCACATTCTTTTTATAGAATAAAGCCAGTTCTTCAAAGACGCTGACTCTGTCAGACAGCTGGCTGAAGCCCTCGTACAGGTTCCGGATATAGGAAACCGTCACATCTCCGCTTCCTCCGCCGCCCTTCACATAGTCAAAGGTTGCCTTGCCAAACAGGGCGATCCTGCTCCCCTTCTTTAAGGGCAGTACACTCCCTTCATTCTTCAGAAGGACCATTCCTTCCTTCGCAGCCTCCCTGGAAAGCTCTATATGTTCCTTTCCGGCTGTAACCCTGGTTCCGTCCCTGCCCAGCCCAAGCACCGGCTGATACAGAGCTCTTGCCCATCTCTCCATACAAAAACCCGCCTTTCCTCTCTCTCATTTTACATCTTCCCTGCCGCCAGGCAGCTATACGTCTATCTTACTGGATTTGTCTCTGCTTTTCAACGAAAACTTCACATTGTTTGTTTATTTATCTGTCTGTCACAAATTTTTAGAATTTTCCGGTTTCAGTTGCGCGGGATTGTGAATGCAAGCTATAATAGACTCAAATATGTGTAGAAACGGAGATCAGCATGAAAATCAAATTACGTTTGCGGCTTGCCGCGATCACTTTTGTCACCCTGTTTGCCCTGACCTTTCTCTGTACGGCAGACGTCCGGGCGGAGAGTTCTTCTCAGTACACCGGAAAGGAAATGGACATCATCTTTACGCACGATACCCATTCCCACTTAAACAGCTTTCTCACCGTCTTAAACGGGGAGAATGCCGAAGTCGGCGGCTTTGCCCGCATCAAAACACTGATAAACGAGACCAGATCAAAAAACCCGGACACCCTTGTCCTGGATGCCGGGGACTTTTCCATGGGTACCCTGGTACAGACGATCTATGACACAGAGGCTGCGGAGCTGCGCATGCTGGGCGCTCTGGGATGTGATGTGACCACCCTCGGAAACCACGAGTTTGACTACCGCTCCGCGGGTCTTGCGGGGGCTCTGAACGCAGCAGCGGGAAGCGGCGACCCCGTTCCCGCCATGGTGCTCTGCAACATCGACTGGGCTTCCATGGAGGCGGAAGGGCTGACCGAAGACCAGCAGCTTTTGAAGGATGCCTTTGACAGCTACGGTATGAGCGATTACACCGTCGTCACCAAGGGGGATGTGAAGATTGCCGTTCTCGGTGTCTTCGGCGTGGATGCCCTCTCCTGCGCCCCCACCTGTGTCCTGAAGTTCCGGGATGCCTCCGAGGCAGCCGCCGAAACCGTTGCGAAGATCAGGGAAAACGAGGATGTGGATATGATCGTCTGTGTCTCCCACAGCGGCACAGATGAGAATGAAAAGAAATCAGAAGATGAGATCCTGGCGAAAAACGTCCCCGACATCGACCTGATCATCAGCGGACACACTCACACCACCCTGGAGGAGCCTATCCGTCAGGGGAATACTTATATTGTCTCCTGCGGTGAGTACGGCAAAAACCTCGGCACCCTCTCCATGGTCCAGACCTCTGACGGGAGATGGGAGATGACCGATTACGCCCTGGTGCCCATCACCTCCGCCATAGAGAGCGACGAGGCCACCCAGGAAAAAATTGATGAATTTATGGAAATTGTGGATCAGAGCTATCTGGCACAGTTCGGGCTTTCGGGCAGAGACCAGGTTCTGGCGCAGAACGATGCGGTCTTTTCCACCTCCCCCGACCTCTACAGCGTCCACACAGACCACAATCTGGGAAATCTGCTCTCGGATGCCTTTTTATATGCTGTGGAGCAGGCGGATACCGGCGACAGCCATCCGGTTGACCTGGCCGTGGTTCCCTCCGGCTGTGTCCGCGACACCTTTGCAGTCGGCGAGATCACCGTGGAGGATGTCTTCAACGCCTACTCTCTGGGCATCGGCGTCGACGGCATTCCGGGCTATCCCCTGATCAGCGTCTACCTGACCGGTGCGGAGCTTAAGACCGCCGCGGAAATCGATGCCTCCGTGTCCGATCTCATGACTGCTGCCAGACTTTATTTTTCCGGCATGAACTTTTCCTTCAACCCTCACCGGATGATCCTCAACAAGGTGACAGATGTCTATATGACAGATGGGGACGGAAGCCGTGCGGAGATCGACGATGAGAAGCTTTACCGCGTTGTCTGCGATCTCTACAGCGGTCAGATGCTGGGTGCCGTCACCGATGTCTCCTACGGTATCCTCTCCATCCAGCCCAAGTTTGCGGACGGCACTCCCATCGAAGACATCGAGGACGCCATCATCACCACAGACGGACGGGAGATCAAAGCCTGGGATGCCATTGCACAGTACCTGCAAAGCCTGGATGACACAGACGGCGACGGCATCGCCAATGTGCCCGCCGTCTATGCGCAAGCCCAGGGGCGCAAGATCGTGGAGGACAGCAGAAACCTTCTGGATCTGGTCAAAAATCCCAACAAGTACGCTGTCATCATCGTTCTCATAATCCTTGTGGTCATTGCACTGATCGTCCTCTTTATCGTCCTGATCGTGCGGCTTGTGCGCAGACTTGTCCGCAGGAGCA
>CAYPSH010000170.1:0-4238 GCA_964413445.1 uncultured Acetatifactor sp. | reverse complement strand
GTCGGATATGAGGAGGGAGGCCAGTTGACTGAGGCAGTCAGAAGAAAGCCCTACAGCGTAGTGCTGTTCGACGAGATTGAGAAGGCGCATCCGGATGTGTTCAATGTGCTTTTACAGTTGCTGGATGACGGCAGGTTGACGGATTACCAGGGAAGAACGGTGGACTTCAAGAACACGATCCTGATCATGACCTCAAACATCGGTGCGGAGTATCTGCTGGAAGGTATTCAGGAGGACGGGACGATCAGCCCGGAGGCGGAAAGCCAGGTGATGAATGAGCTGCGCGCCCACTTCAGACCGGAGTTTTTGAACCGTCTGGACGAGACGATCCTCTTTAAGCCGCTCACAAAGGAAAATATCGGCGGCATTGTGGATCTGATCGTGGCAGATTTAAACAGGAGGCTTTCCGACAGGGATCTGAAGCTGGAGCTTACGGAGAAGGCAAAGCAGTATATCATTGAGAATGCCTATGATCCGGTGTACGGAGCAAGGCCCTTGAAGAGATATGTACAGAAGTACGTGGAGACTCTGGCGGCAAAGCTGATCCTCTCCGACATGGTGGAGGAGGGCGACATCATCGAGATAACGGTGGAGAACGGCGCGCTTGCGGCTCAGGCCATAAAGTGCGTGGGATAAGAGATGCATTACAGGGGACAGGCGAAAAAATTTGCCTGTCCCTTTTGTTTGCTTTGACAGTATGCGGAAAAAAGTTTAAGATAAAAGGCAAGACAAACTGTTTAAAGACACAAGAGGCTGCATGATACACAAAAAAGGTAAGCGGGAAGGAGAAGAAATGAGAGAAATGCTTGTTCTGGAACCGGTTCTGAAGGAGTGTGTATGGGGCGGAAGGCGCCTGGTCACGGAATTCCCTTACAAAGCGGAGGGAGAGAATATCGGTGAGTGCTGGGCGGTCAGCGCTCATCCCCACGGGGACTGCCGGGTGTCGGAGGGCACCTACGCGGGAACCACGTTGTCAAAGCTCTACAGAGAGCACAGGGAACTGTTCGGAAACTGCACGGCGGAGGAGTTTCCCCTGCTGGTCAAGATCATTGACGCAAAGAGCGATCTGAGCATTCAGGTGCATCCGGATGATACTTATGCCAGGGAGAAGGAGGGCGTTCCCTTCGGCAAGACGGAGTGCTGGTACATCATGGACTGCCCGGAGAATGCGGAGCTGGTCATCGGGCATCACGCTAAGACCAGGGAAGAGCTGAAAGAGATGATAGAGGCGGACCAATATGAGAAGCTGATCCGCAGAGTGCCTGTCAAAAAGGGAGACTTTCTGCAGATCGTTCCCGGGACGGTGCATGCCATCACAGGCGGAATGCTGATCCTGGAAACCCAGCAGAGCAGCGATATCACCTACCGTGTCTACGACTACGGAAGGCTGGTGGACGGAAAGCCAAGACAGCTGCATGTACAGCAGAGCATTGATGTCATCAATGTGCCGGACAACTCCTATCAGACTGCCCTGAGCCATACGGACGGGCTCCCTGAGAATCAGATGAACCTTCTGGTGGAGTGCTCCCACTACAGTGTCTGGAAGCTGAAGGTAAAGGACAGCTTTACGCTCAGGCAGGATGCGCCTTTCCTGATCGTCAGCGTCCTGGAGGGAAGCGGCAGCATCGACGGCAGAAAGGTGGAAAAGGGAACCCATCTGCTTCTGCCCCATGGCTACAAAGAGGCAGAGATCAAGGGCGATATGGAGCTGATCGTCTCGACGCATGGGTGAAGGAAGGAGGCTGTTTTTATGCCGACAGATCCTGTGATGTTACTGAGCTTTCTCAATATGAAGCTTCGCGACTTCTACTCAAATCTGGATGCGCTCTGTGAGGACATGGGGGCAGACAGAAAAGAGCTGGAAGAAAAGCTCGGGGGAATCGATTACCACTACGACGAGGAGAAGAACCAATTTGTCTGAGGATCAGAAGAAAAAAAAGGGCCTGCGGTGCCTGATATGTACCGGATGCGGACTTTGTCCCGGCATTACTCCCACGGGGAGTGCTGCCGGGAATGTTCGCGTTCTGGACGAGGACGCCCTTTTGGGAGAGAGCAGACCTCTTCCGGGGAAGAACAGCTATCTGGCAGTGGCGGATATCGGGACCACCACTGTGGCTATGCTTTTGTACGGGCCGGAGGGGAAGGCGGAGGACAGATACCTTGCCCTCAATCCCCAGTCCGTCTATGGCGCGGATGTGATATCCAGGATCCGGGCGGCACAGGACGGGCATAAGGCGGAACAGATGCGGGAGATGATCCGGGAACTGCTCGAAAAGGGCATTGCGCGATTCCGAAAGAAAATAGGCGAAGATGCGTCTCTTTCCATGACGCTTGCAGCCAATACCACGGAGACTTACCTGCTTATGGGATGGGACACAAAAGAGCTGGGAGCGGCTCCCTTTTCGGCATCCAGGCTGAAGGCGGTACAGACTGACATGGCGGGTGTGCCCTGCTTTGTCTTCCCGGGAATGTCCGCCTTTGTGGGCGGGGACATCACGGCGGGAGTGCACGCCTGCGGGATGGCAGAAAGAGAGGACATCACGCTGCTTATCGACCTTGGCACCAACGGCGAGATGGTGCTCGGAAACCGGCACAGGAGGATCGCCTGCGCCACGGCGGCAGGACCTGCCTTTGAGGGCGGCGCAAGCAGAGGAATCTGGGGAGCGGACATGATCAGCTTTCTGGCAGCCCTGAAAAAGGAAGGAATCCTGGACGAGACGGGGCTTTTGGCGGAGCCCTTTTTTGAGAAGGGCGTGCGGATCGGAAATGTTCTTGTGACAAAGGAGGCTGTGCGCAGCGTGCAGCTTGCAAAGGGCGCCATCGCCGCGGGGATCACGATCCTGCTCCGAAAATACGGCATCACCGCTGACCGGGTGGACAGGGTGGTGCTGGCGGGAGGCTTCGGCTATTATTTAAAACCGGAGGATGCAGCGGAGATCGGGCTGATCCCGGCCGCCCTTTCCGGCAAGAGCTTAAGCGGGGGCAACACGGTGCTCTCCGGGGGCTTAAAGGCGGGCAGGGAGCTGCTTGCGGAAGGCGGGGATATTGCAGGCCGGCTGGAGGAGATCACTTCGGAAACAGAGGTGATCAACCTGGCAAAGGAGGCAGAATTTCAGGAAGCGTACATCCGCTCCCTCAATTTAGAGAAATACTGAAATGAAAAAGCAGTGAGGACAGGAAGTTGAAAGGAATTATTTGGAAATACGTAAAGCCCTATTTCCCCAGGATGGGAGTGGGCTTTGTCATTAAATTTACCGGTACTATCATGGAACTCTTGATTCCGTACATTCTGGCATATATCATCGATTCCGTCATTCCCGAACAGGATAAAACAGCAGTGTTTATGTGGGGCGGGCTGATGATCTTCTGCTCTTTTATCGCGCTTGCCTTCAACGTGACGGCAAACCGTATGGCATCCAGAGTGGCGAGCGATGCCACGGAGGTGATCCGCAGAGATCTCTTTTCCAAGACCATGTATCTCTCCAACCGGCAGACGGACTCTTTTACAAAGCCGTCCCTGATCTCCCGCATGACCTCGGATACCTATAATTTCCACCAGGCGCTGGCAAGACTCCAGAGGCTGGGAGTCCGTGCGCCGATCCTGCTTTTGGGCGGCATCTGGGTCACGTTTACCCTGGATAAGGTCATGGCGTGTGTGCTCCTGGCCACCCTTCCCCTGTTATCCTTCATCACCGTTTATGTCTCCCGCAGGAGTATCCCCATGTACGCGGGGCTGCAGGAGGCCACTGACAGATTTGTGCGCATGGTCAGAGAGGACATCGCGGGCATCCGCGTCATCAAGGCGCTGTCCAAGACGGAGTATGAGACGGAAAAATTCCGCTCCATCAACAGAGAGGTGGTCGAGCGGGAGAGAAAGAACGGTATGGTGATGGCTGTCATCAATCCGTCCATGAACATATTGCTGAATTTAGGGCTGGTGGGAGTGATCCTGGTGGGTGCATACCGGGTGAACAACGGGCTTTCCGAGGTGGGAAAGATCCTGGCCTTCACTACCTATTTCACCATTATCCTGAACGCGGTCATGTCTATCTCCAAGATGTTTACTGTCCTGTCCAAGGCCATCGCCTCCGCGGACCGCATCTGGCAGGTGCTCACCTGCGGCGAAGACATGCAGGTGGTGCAGGAGGTGTACGGCGGGGAAGTTGTCGAAAACGGAACCCGGGAGGAAAATCCCGCAGACGGGCACATGGAAAAAGAGCCTGCGGCAGATGGGAAAG
>CAYPSH010000169.1:0-4239 GCA_964413445.1 uncultured Acetatifactor sp. | reverse complement strand
GATCTGCTCCATCTGGACTGCATGACAGTAAACGGCACTACCATCGGCGAAAACATCAAAAACTGTGTCAACAAAAATCCTGAGGTCATCAGACCTGTTGAGAACCCTTATTCCCGGACGGGCGGTATCGCTATCCTGAAGGGGAATCTCGCGCCTGACAGCGGTGTGGTAAAGCAGTCCGCCGTAGCGCCCGAGATGCTGGTACACGAGGGACCGGCGAGAGTATTTGACTGTGAGGAGGATGCCATCGAGGCGATCAAAGGCGGAAAGATCGTGGCAGGAGATGTGGTTGTCATCCGCTATGAGGGCCCCAAAGGCGGCCCGGGCATGCGTGAAATGTTAAATCCCACCTCCGCGATCGCCGGTATGGGACTGGGCTCCAGCGTGGCTCTGATCACAGACGGACGTTTCTCCGGCGCATCCAGAGGCGCGTCCATCGGACATGTCTCTCCCGAGGCGGCTGTGGGCGGCCCCATTGCCCTTGTGGAGGAAGGCGATATCATCAGTATCAATATCCCGGAGCACAAACTGGATGTGAAGGTTTCTGACGAGGAACTGGCGGCGAGACGCGCGAAGTGGCAGCCGAGAGAGCCTAAGGTGACCACCGGGTATCTGTCCAGATACAGGGAGCTTGTGACAAGCGGCAACAGAGGCGCAGTCCTGGAAGTGCCCAAAAAATGAGTGTGATTCTTCATGTGAGGAGGAGTTCAAGATGCAGTTAAACGGTTCTGAAATCGTTGTGGAGTGTCTGAAGGAGCAGGGCGTGGACACCGTGTTCGGTTATCCCGGAGGCGCTATCCTGAACATTTACGATGCTCTGTACAAGCACAGCAGTGAAATCCGGCACATATTGACATCCCATGAGCAGGGTGCCGCTCATGCGGCGGACGGGTATGCCAGAGCCACCGGCAGGGTTGGCGTCTGCATGGCGACCAGCGGCCCCGGCGCCACCAATCTGGTGACCGGAATTGCGACGTCATACATGGATTCTGTCCCGGTGGTGGCGATCACAGCGAATGTGTCCCTGCCCCAGCTTGGAAAGGACAGCTTCCAGGAGGTGGACATTGCGGGTGTGACCATGCCCATCACAAAGCATGGCTTTATTGTAAAAAACGTGGCAGAGCTTGCGGACACGCTCAGGAAGGCTTTTGATATTGCCCAAAGCGGCCGCCCCGGCCCTGTCCTTGTGGACATCACAAAGGATGTGACTGCTGCGGTCTGTGAATTCACGCCGAAGGTGATCGAAAAGAAGAAGCCTGTGGAGAAGGGAACAGAGGAAGAGTACGAAAAAATCCTGGAGTTTATCGAGGCGTCGAAGAAGCCCTTCATCTATCTGGGCGGCGGAGCCATCATTTCCGGAGGCTGCGATGAGGTGGCAAGATTTGCGGAACTTCTGGACGCTCCGGTCTGCGACACCCTGATGGGCAAGGGAGGCTTTGACGGCAACAGCCCGAGATATACCGGAATGATCGGCATGCACGGCACCAAGGCATCCAATCTGGGAGTGAGCGGGTGTGATCTTCTGATCGCGCTGGGTGCAAGATTTTCCGACCGTGTCACCGGCAATCCGAAAAAGTTTGCGGAAAATGCAAAGATCGTCCAGATTGATGTGGATGCGGCGGAGATCAACAAAAACGTCCGCGTGGACGCAAGCATTGTCGGTGATTTAAAGCTTGTGCTCTCCAGGCTGAACGGAATGCTGAAGCAGCAGGACCACAGCCCCTGGATGGCGGAGATCCGCAGCCTGAAGGAAAAATATCCTCTGAAATATGACAACAGCAAGCTTTCCTGTCCCTATGTCATTGAGACGATTGACCGGGTGACAAAGGGAGAGGCGATCATCACCACGGATGTGGGACAGCATCAGATGTGGGCGGCACAGTATTATCATTACACAAAGCCCAGAACCTTCCTGTCCTCCGGCGGCCTCGGAACCATGGGCTACGGGCTCGGAGCCTGTATCGGTGCCCAGGTGGGACAGCCGGATAAGCTGTGCATCAACATCGCCGGAGACGGGTGCTTCCGCATGAATATGAATGAGCTTGCCACGGCAAGCAGATACAACATTCCCATCATACAGGTTGTCATCAACAATCATGTCCTCGGTATGGTGCGGCAGTGGCAGACATTGTTTTACGGAAAGCGCTATTCCCAGACGGTGTTAAACGATAAGGTGGATTTCTGCAAAGTAGCGGAAGCGCTGGGCTGTGCGGCCATCAGGGTCACCGAAAAGGAGGAGATGGAGCCTGCACTTGAGAAAGCCATTGCGCTGAAGGCACCGGTCCTGATCGAGTGTGTGATCCCGGAGGATGACAAGGTATTTCCCATGGTTCCGGCGGGCGCACCTATCACGGAAGTATTTGACGGCGATGATATGAAGAACTCATAAGAAAAAGTGGGACAGGTATCGTAAAATCATGAAAAAGCTGCTTCGGATTTCGGTATTGTTCATTTTGTGCGGACTGTTTCTGGCACTTCTGATCTCGCTCCTGCTTGCCCTTTACTACAGGAAGAATTTTCCTGTCAACACATGGATCAACGGTGTGTACTGCACGGGAAAGACAATGGATGAGGTCAATGAAGAGCTGAAGGAAAACACCGTGTTGCCAGAGATCATCATCGAGGAGGAAGACGGGGAGCAGTGGCAGCTTTCCCTGGAGGAGGCGGGCGGATACGCGGACTACAAAACCGCGCTTAGGTCTTATCTGAGAAAGAATGCCAGCGGCCTTTGGATGACGCAGTTAAACGCTCCCGTGTCCGCAAGCCTGGATCAGCCTCAGTTCCTGTGGGATTCCGATAAGCTCTCTGCTCTTTTTCATGGCCTGGATTTTGTTGAGGAGGCAGAGAATAAGGAGACGGGTGTTACTGTTGAGTGGGGCCCGGAAGGCTATTATCTGGCAGACGGCAATGCAGACCGACTGAACTGCGAAAAGGCATTCGCCTACCTGGAAAAATGCCTTTCAAACGGAGAAACCTCTATCCGGCTTAAAAATGGCGACTGTTATGAAACGCTGGAAGACAGTGCGGACGATAAAAAAAGACGTCTGTTATGGCAGGAGACGGATGAAATTTTAAGCCTTTCCATCGTCTATGACATGGGAGCGGAACAGATCCCGCTGACCCGTGAAACCTTAAGCGGTTTTCTGACGGTGGACGATACAGGCGTTTCCCTGAAGGAAGAGGGTATTGAAAAGTGGGTGGAGGAGCTGGCAGCGCAATATGACACGGAGAACACCACCAGACAGTTTCAGTCCACCAGAGGGGATGTGGTGAGCGTCCCTTATGTGACTTACGGGACAAGTCTGGATCAGGAGGCGGAAACGGAGTGGCTCAAAAGTGTCCTTTGGGACGACAGGCAGTCTCTTTCGGAGACGGAGTATCATATCCCGACTTATCTGAAGGAGGGCTTTGTGAGGGGCCTGGATGATATCGGGGACACTTATATAGAAATTGATATGACAATGCAGCATATGTATTACTATGCGGCCGGAGAAATTGTTCTTGAGACGGATGTGGTGACCGGAAACACCGGTCGGAAGATGGGGACGCCGGAGGGAGTCAATTATGTCTATAACAAGCAGCGCAACCGGGTGCTCAGGGGAGCGGACTATGCCACTCCTGTAAAGTACTGGGTGCCCATAAAGGGGGCTGTCGGCATTCATGATGCCAGCTGGAGAAGCAGCTTCGGCGGAGAGATCTATAAGACAAACGGTTCCCACGGCTGTATCAATACGCCCACGGATGTAATGGCCCAGCTCTATGAAATGGTGGAGATCGGGACTCCGGTGATCACATTTTATTAAGGAAATACAATACATTTGCATAATAAATAATCAGAGGAGGAATATGAAATGTCCAGAGTCTACAATTTTTCCGCAGGCCCCGCAGTCCTGCCGGAAGAGGTACTGAAGGAAGCTGCCGATGAGATGCTCGATTACAGAGGAACCGGCATGTCCGTGATGGAGATGAGCCACAGGTCCAAGGCCTATGACACCATCATCAAGGAAGCGGAAGCCGACTTGAGAGAACTGATGAACATCCCCGATAACTACAAGGTCCTTTTCTTACAGGGCGGCGCAAGCCAGCAGTTTGCCATGATCCCCATGAACCTGATGAAAAACGGCGTGGCTGACTATATTGTCACCGGTCAGTGGGCAAAGAAGGCATATCAGGAAGCAAAGATATACGGCAAGGCTGTCAAGATTGCAACTTCTGAGGACGAGACATTCTCCTACATTC
>CAYPSH010000168.1:0-4261 GCA_964413445.1 uncultured Acetatifactor sp. | reverse complement strand
AAACCTCTGTCCAGACGGTTTGGCATTATCTTCATCGTTTTTCTTCCTTTATAAAAGATTACGCATACATCCATTGATTATACAGGATGACAGGAATCTTTTCAACGAAAAAAACATCTACTCTACATCCGGATTCTCTATATTCGGGTTTACGGGCGCATCGTCCCCTAAATTCGTCTCCCCGCTGTCGATGAGCACACCTGTCTGGGCGTCATAGCAATCCCCGGTGGCAGGGTCCACGCGGTAGCCGGAGTCAAAATCAATGGGGAAGCTCATCCAGAGGGCGCTGGTCCCTGCGGCCTGATTGCCGTTGTCCCCGTCCTCGTCCTCCTCACCCTCAAGCCCGTCGCTCTCAGGCTTCTTCGTATATTCCGTGGTGATGGCAAGCTGACGCTCCTCCAGCTCCTTCTGCTCCGACTCACTCAGTTCCTCTGTCATGAAGATGTTCAGATAAGGAAGCGCCTCCGTCAGAATATTCCTCACAATGCCGGTGGCGTACTTCGCATCGCCCTGATGGCTCACATTAGGTCTGTCAACCACCACATAAATGGCGATCTGAGGGTCATCCGCAGGGGCAAAGCCGATAAAGGAAACCACGTGATCCGTCTCGGAACGCTTGTGGGTATTCTGGTCGATGGTCTCTGCGGTTCCGGTCTTTCCGCCTATCATATAGCCTGCCGGTCTGGCGGTCTTTCCGGTTCCGTCCGTCACAACCGCCGTGCAGTACTGTCTGATGTACTCCGAGGTGGTCTCGGAGACGGTCTGCTTTAAGACTCTGGGCTCAATGTTTTCCACAGTGGCGCCGCTTGCGTTGGTGATCTTGTCCACCATGTGAGGCTCATAGTAATAGCCGCCGTTTATCAGGGAATAGAATCCCGTGATCAACTGTATCATAGTGACATTGAAGTTCTGACCGAAGGTGTTTGTGGCAAGGTCAGTGGGACCCATGTCATCCACATCATAGATCAGGCTTGCAGTCCTGGCCTCCCCCGCCAGATCAATGTTCGTCTTCAGCCCGAAATTAAAGATCTCCTGAAATTCACAGAAAGTTTCCTTTCCCATGAGCTGCCCGATCTTCATCATTGTCACGTTGCAGGATTTTGCCACTGCCCCCTGCAGGGTCAGCGTGCCGTCATTTTTGTTGTGGCATTTGATGGTATAATCACCGATCTGCAGAGAACCGGTACACTCAAAGGTGGCATTGGGAGAGATGGTCCCCGTCTCAAGCGCAGCGGCTACCGTGAAGGGCTTCACGGTGGAACCGGGCTCATAGGTGCTGGTGATGCAGTAATTCTTCCACAGATTGTTCAGGTTCAGATAAATCTGCTCATCATCCATGGTCTCCAGAACCGACTCATTGATCACTGTCCCGTTCTTTTTGATCTCATAATAGCCGTTATCCTTGTCCACCTTTTCCACCATCTTGGTGCCCAAAAGGCTGTCGGTATTTCGCACATCATTCAGGTCATAGTTGGGGTAGTTTGCCATGGCAAGGATCTCGCCGGTATTCACCCACATCATGATGCAGGACACATTCTCCGCACCGTTCCCCTCCACATACTCATCCTTGTGCTCTTCCATAAACTGCTGTAAATACTTCTCCACGATCATCTGCACATTCGCGTCGATGGTGGTGTGGATCGTATTGCCGTCAACCGCAGCCTTCACCGTTCTCTCCAGCGCAAGGTCGTCGTTTAAATAGCCGTATTCCCGGCCGTTTATGCCGCTCAGCTTATCATTATAATATTCCTCCAGACCGTAGCTGCCCTGCCCGTCCGTGCTGGTAAAGCCTATGGCATCCGACGCAAGAGAACCGTAAGGGTAGGTCCGTCTGTATTCCTCCTCAAACCATACGCCCTTGATATTGGAGTTTTCCTCCTGGGCAGTGAGGAAGCCGCTGATCTCATCATAGGAAAGCTGCTTTAACGCCACATACCAGGCAGAGGTAGTGTTGGTGGTCACATGGTTCCTGATCGCCGTCATATCCAGGTCAAAATACTGTCCAAGCGCCTCCAGGGTCGGTTCCAGATAGGGGGTATTCCCGGAGACCGCCGTGTTCATGACCTTTGCGTCGATGATCAGATTGTAAACCTTTTCGCTGGTGGCAAGGATCGTCCCATTGGCATCCACGATATCTCCTCTTTTGTAGGGGATCGTTGTGGAGGTATAGCTCTGCTGCAAAAGCACCTGCTTCTGATACTGTGTCTCCTTCTCCTTTGCAAGCCATACCAATCTTGCGCTTAAGCCTGCAAAAGCCAGCAGTACAAAGAAAAACAGTACCGCCAGCTTCTTTTGCATTTTAATGGAAAACCTTTTTTGTTTTGTTCTGTTTCTGCTCAATCCGACACCTCTGATGATTCTCTTTTTGCCTGCGGTCAGTTGCCGTCCACCCGGCGCATATAGTCGCTGCTCTCATTTGTGTAGTTCACGATCTGACCTTCTCCCGCATAAGTCATGCCCAGCTCACCGATGGCGATCCTCTTGACCTCCTCAAGATTGACACTGTTTAAGGCGCGGTTGTACGCCTCGTCATTGGCCACCTTCAGGTTGTTCAGCTGAACCTCCTTTGCAGCCACGCTCTTTGTCCTCTGGGTCAGTTCCCCCTGCAGCTCTATATAATTCAAAAGCACAAAAGCAGCCGTACACATAGCCGCCACCAGAAAGACCACATAGCCGAAGCTCATGTGGCGCGCCTTCTCCCTGTTCTTTCGAACAATAGGGTCTTTTTCCGCAGGCGCCCCCTCGTAGGGGTTTTCCAGAGGATTGAGTTTGCGCACGGTATTGCCATAGACGTAAATGCCTCCCCTTTCCTGCTCTCTGTATCCCGTATTTGCTTTTCTCTGATATGCAGCCTTATGGTTTCCATTCCGGCTCATTTCATTTTCCCGCTTTCTTATTTTTTATCGGAACTATTTCCGGCCCTGAACACTCTCAGCTTCGCGCTCTTTGACCGGCTGTTTTCTTCCATTTCCCTCTCGCCGGGAAGAATCGGCTTTCTCGTGATCACTGTCCCCTTTGAAACATTGCCGCAGACACAGACCGGAAATTCCGGCGGGCAGGTACAGGGATTTTCGTTCTTTTTAAAGGCTGTCTTTACGATCCTGTCCTCCAGAGAGTGAAAGGTGATGATACAGAGCCTTCCCCCGGGATTCAACAGATCGATAAATTCATCCAGAGCACCCTTTAGCACCTCCAGTTCCCTGTTGCACTCAATCCTAAGCGCCTGGAAGGTCTGCTTGGAAGGATGCCCGTTCTGCCTCATCTTCGCGGGGATGGCAGCCTTGATGATCTCATTTAATTCAAACGTGGTTTCAATGGGCTTGTCCGCCCTTGCTCTCACAATGTGCTTTGCTATATTCTTTGCGAAGCGGTCTTCGCCGTAATCCCGGATGATCCTGTAAAGGTCTGCCTCGGAGTAGCCGTTGACGATATCCCCGGCAGTCAGTGCGCTGCGTCTGTCCATCCTCATATCGAGCGGTGCGTCAAAGCGGTAGGAAAACCCTCTGTCCTCCGTATCAAACTGATAGGATGAGACTCCTAAGTCCAGCAGGATCCCGTCCACCTTCTCCACGCCGTACTCCGCCAGTACCGCCTTCATATTACAGTAATTGCTGCGGATGATCGTGACCTTGTCCCCAAAGCAGGCAAGGCGCTCTCCCGCTGCGGCAATTGCCGCGTCGTCCTGGTCTATTCCGTAAAAGTGCCCTGTGGTCAGCCTGCTCACCACCTCATAGGCATGTCCGCCGCCGCCGAGTGTGCCATCCACATAGATGCCATCCGGCTTGATATCCAGTTGTTCAATAGTCTCCTTCAAAAGGACCGAAGTATGATTGAATTCCATCGGCATCTCTTCTCCTTAGATGGTCAGCCCAAGGTTGATCATTCCCTGTGAAATCTTGTTGATATCCACCTGACTGTTGTTTGCCTCCCACTTTTCAAGGCTCCAAATCTCGATCCGACCGCCCATTCCGGCCAGGACCACATCCTTTTCCAGTCCCGCAAACTCCCTCAGATCCTGGGGCATCAGGATTCGCCCCTGCTTGTCCAGCGTCACATACTGTGCTCCCGAGAGAAAAAATCTGGCGAACTGTCTTGCCTCTTCGTTGATGAGCGGCAGCGATGCAAGCTTTGCTTCAAAGACCTTCCAATCCTCATTGGCGTACACGAATAAGCAGCCATCCAACCCCTTTGACACCACGAACTCTTCTCCCAGGACTTCGCGGTATTTTGAAGGAATGCTCAACCTGCCTTTCGGGTCAAT
>CAYPSH010000167.1:0-4266 GCA_964413445.1 uncultured Acetatifactor sp. | reverse complement strand
CCGTGGTGGAGTAGGAGATCGTGGTGTCCGTGATGCCGGATACAAAGGTCTCAATATCCTCACAGTCCTCTGAGGTAAGTGTGACGAATTCCGTGCTGCTGCTCTCCTGCCCGAAGCCGAAGAGGTCTCCGAAGCTGCCAAAATCCATACCGCCTCCGCCGCCCATCATACTTCCGCCTCCGCCGCCTCCCATGTCGCCGCCGGGAATGGATATGGTCACGGAGCCGCCGGGGATGGAAAAGCTGCCCATGCCTCCTCCGCCGCCTCCCATATCTCCTCCCATATCGCCGCCCATGACGAACCCGACTCCGCCGGAGTCGGAGCCCTCACAGGTGATGTCTATGGCGCCAGCGTTCAGGTTTTTAAACTGCTCCGCCACTTCCTCTTTTCCGCCGGTGCCGATGGCCAGCACCATCATGATAGTCGCCGACCCCACAACGATACCGATGGAGGTGAGGATCACCTTAAATTTATTCTGCGAAAGATTTAACCAGACAAGTCTGAAAATTTCCGATAGCTTCATACTTTTCTTTCATACCCTTTCTCTGACTTTTCATCTCTCAGGTCTTCGCATCACAAAGAAACGCGCCCTGTCCGATATCTCCATGTTCCCGGTCTCTCTGTCAGGCACCGGGAGGGAGTCATCAGTTCACCTTACTCTCTATCAGAACGGTATCGCCCTCTGACAGGCCGCCTGTGATCTCCGTGTAGGTGCCGTCCGTAAAGCCTGTCGTCACCTGGATCTTTTTCACCTTACCGCTTTCATCCCGCACCTTCACATAGGTGTCGTCACCCTCCGTGATGATCGCCCGTCTGGAGACATAGAGCACATCTGTTGTCTCCTGAGAGATAAAGGTGATATCTCCGGTCATGCCCTGGAAGAGCCCGGACACATCCCCCGCAAGGGTCACTGTCACATCATAGGTCACATTTCCGCTGGAATCCGTCTCTGCATCGGAAATCTCCGATACTGTTCCCTGGAATACCGTATCCGGGTAGGCTGTCAGGTTCACCTTCGCCTCACTGCCGAGGGAAATATCCGTCATGTCATCCTCGTCCACCGTGACTGTCATGGATACCTCATCCATGTCATAAAGACTTACGAGCACGGTTCCGGTGTGGATGCTGTCGCCCTCCTCCAGATTGATCGCCGTGATCACACCGTTGTACTGGGAGCAGACGCTTGTGCCGTCCACGTAAGAGCTGTACTCCTCCCACTTCTCTGCGGTTTCCGCGTAGGTTTCCTCCTGCTCGGAGGCATCCTCCTCCAGATAGGCCAGGGCGATATCATAGGTCTCCTGCGCCGTATCGTAGGCGAGCTGTCTGAGCTGCAGGGTCTCCTTTGCGGATAACAGACCCTGGGCCAGACTGCGCTTTGCAGCATTTAAGCTCTTTTCAGCCATCTCTACATTGCTCTCTGCCTGCTCCACACTTGTCTCCAGCCGCTCCTTCTTCTGCTCCAGGGAATCCACAATTGTCTGCTGGGACTGCATCAGCTGAAAACAAGTCACATAATGGTAGGGATCCTCACTCTGATCTGTATTTTCCACGCTCCACTTACAATCCTCCAGCCGCTTTAAGGCATCCTCATAGAGGCCTGTGGTCTCCTCCAGCTGCTGTCGGTAGTTCTCAAGCGATTCCTTCGCCTGCGCAAGCTGCTCCTCCTTATCCGTCACATCTGTATTCAGCTGTGCAACTGTGGTGTCATATTCCGTCTGGGCATAGGAGCCGTAGGCAACGCTGGAGTCGTAGGTATACTGAGCTGTCTGCCTGGAGAGGACCTGATCTGCGTACACTGCATCCAGGTCTGCCTTCGCCTTCTCCACGTTGGACTGAAGCTGCTCGGTGAGCTCCGAAACACTGTCCTCCTCCAGCTCATAGAGCACATCTCCCACGTTCACCTGCTGCCCGACGGACACACATACCTGCGAAACCGTGAGGCTTGACGCCGTGCCGCTTGTGGAAAAGGTACTGTTTCCGGCCATTTGGAAGATCTGATCGAACATGTTCAGGGAGCCGCCGGAACCGCCGCCCATCTGCATGTCGCCCTGACCGCCGCCCTGGCCGCCCATGCCGCCGCTCGAGCTCTCTCCTGTGCTCGCCCTCTGCAGGGCGCTCATGTCAAGATCAAAGGTCTGCTCCACGGTGCCGATGTCCACCGAACCGCTCTCCGTGACGCCCACAGACAGCGTGCCGTACTTCACTTCCGTCTCCCTGTAGGTCACTTCTTCACTATCCTTTGCACTTGCATGCACGATCAGCAAGATCACGATCACCAGAAGAAGAACCGCCGCTGCAGAAAGCACGATGATCTTTTTCTTTTTATCTGCCTGCTTCCATTTTGTGAAAAGCTTATTCATGGTTCTTCCTCCTAATTTCTGCCATTGCCGCCGGGCATGCCGCCTCCGCCCTGGCCGCCGCCCGGATTTCCGCCCATGCCGCCGGCATTTCCGTTACCGCCTGCGCCGCCCGGCATCTGCATGTCGCCCTGGCCGCCTCCCATGGTATCAGCGCCGTCCGGCAGCTGTATTCCGTCCGGCAGTTCAAAGTCTCCGGACAGTTCAGCTCCGGTGCTGCTGTCCGAACCGGTCTGCGCAGCCTCCGCGGAGCTCTTTACTTCCGACTCGGAGCTTACCTTGCTTGCAATGTAGATGGTATCTCCCTCCGATAAGCCGGACAGGATCTCTATGCTGGTGCCGTTGTTTGCCCCGGTTTCCACCTCTGTGAGTTCTCTTCCTCCCAGAGAAGTCTTCCGGTAAACGTAGGTTTTCCCGTTCTCGGTGACGATTGCCTTCCTCGACACATAGAGCACATCTTCCCTCTTATCTGTCACAAAGGTTACATCGGCGACCATGCCGCCGTAGAGATCCGTGGTATCGCCCTCCACGGAAATGACAACGGTGTAGCTGACCGTGTTTGAGCTTCTCGATGTCGCCGTGGTATCGATGGAATAGATGGTTCCGCTGTAAATCTCTCCCTCATAGGCAGTAAACTCAATCTCCACACTGTCCCCAACGGAGAGGTCCACCACATCCTCCTGTGTCACATCCACGGAGATGGTCATATTCTCCGGCTCTGCGTATGCGATCAGCACACCCGCCTGCCGCAGGGTATCTCCCGCCTCGTATCCGGACTCTGTCACGATCCCGGCTCCTTCTGCGTAGAGGATCCCGTCAGACCCGACAAATGCCTCGAAGGCTTCCAGCTTTTCTTCCAGCTCCTTTTTCTCTTCCTCCGCCTCGTCGAGTTCCTCCTTCAGGCTCTCCACCTTGGCGTTGTATGTAATCTCCGCATTGTCCCCATTGATCACGGCTTCCTTGTAGGTCTCCTCCGCCTCGAGGGCATCGATGGCTTTTCTGCCGCTTGCCGACTTTAGTTCCAGCTGCAGGGATGCAAGCTTTTCCGAATTTTCCTCCAGTTCGCTCTCCGCTCTCTCCAGAGTCTGCTTTGCGTTTTCATACTTTGTCTGTGCGCTTATGTATGCACTCTGGTACACCGTGTAGTTGCTGATATTGTCGGTATCCCTGTAGAGCTCATAGCTCTCCTTTGCACTGGTGTATTCCTCGTAAGCGTCGTCGTAATCTTCCTGTGCATCAGCTACCTTTTCCTCCAGGGAGGAGATATTGGCGGTTCTCTGCTCGATCTCGACCTGGATCGCCTGAATATCGTTACTCACAGCGGTCTTTGCATTCTGATAGATGCTGTCCGCATAATTTTTCGCAGTGAGCTTTCCGTTGTAATCCGTCTGCGCCTCCAAAAGGGACAGATTATACTCCGCCTCAGCTTCGTTGTAA
Source organism: uncultured Acetatifactor sp. (assembly GCA_964413445.1). Lineage (GTDB taxonomy): Bacteria > Bacillota > Clostridia > Lachnospirales > Lachnospiraceae > Acetatifactor. The sequence continues at coordinate 472 of CAYPSH010000167.1, read as the reverse complement.
TCTGACTTTGCATCTATCAGGGCATTCTGCAGAAGCTTTCTCACGGCCGAAACGCTGTCCTCCGTAAACCGGATCAGCGCATCCCCCTCTGAGATCCTCTGGCCCGCAGCAGCGTAGACCTCCTCTATCTCCAAATATTTCTGAGCGGTTTCTTCCTCGTCATCATCCTCGTCGTCATCGTCATCCGTGACATCCAGGTCAAGGTCATACAGAACAGTCGTGATACCGTATTCCAGTGATCCGCTCTCCGTGACTCCCACAACAAGAGTCCCTCTTTCAACCGTTTCCTCTTTGTAGACCCACTCGTCCTTCTCAAGAAGCGGCGCGATAAAGACCGTGTAGCATGCCGCCAGCACAAGAAGACACAGCGCGGCTATGATTAAGATCAGTTTTCTCTTTTTCTTCATTCCGCTGCTCCCCTTCCTGCTCCGTCAGGCGCCTGACCGCCCTCACCGGGATTTCCTTCTCCTCC
>CAYPSH010000166.1:1357-4312 GCA_964413445.1 uncultured Acetatifactor sp. | reverse complement strand
GTATGATTACCAGCACTTCAAACGCAAAAGTAAAACAGGTGATTCAGTGGCAGACAAAGGCGAAGGAGCGGCGCAGTGCAGGCATCTTTCTGACAGAGGGGCGGAAGCTGTTTGAGGAGGCTCCCGGGGAAAGCGTCAGGGAAGTTTACGTGGCGGAAGGGGCTATGGAAAAATTCCGGAAGGACGAGGTGCTCTGCGGAAAGCTGGAGCAGACAGGCTTTGAACTCGTCTCCGATGAGGTTTTCCGGAAAATGTCGGATACACAGACGCCACAGGGAATTCTCTGTGTCCTGCAGCAGCCGTCCTACACATTGGAACAGCTTCTGGAGGGGGAGAGACCTCTGCTGATGCTTCTGGAGAATCTTCAGGACCCCGGAAATCTGGGAACCATCATCCGAACCGGCGAAGGAGCAGGAATAACGGGCGTTATAATGAACGCCGGAACTGTGGATATCTTTAATCCCAAGGTCATACGGGCGACAATGGGTTCCGTTTTTCGGGTTCCTTTTTTATATGTAGAGAAGCTGACAGATGTCTTTGGACAGCTTAGGGAAAAGGGCATCCATACCTACGCGGCTCATCTTTCGGGGAAGGAGTACTATGACAGCTTCTCCTTCTCGGGCGGAACGGCGTTTTTGATCGGAAACGAGGGGAACGGACTGGAAAAAGAGACGGCGGATGCCGCGGACGACTATCTGAAAATCCCAATGGAGGGAAGGGTGGAATCCCTGAATGCGGCTGTTGCAGCCTCCCTCTTGATGTATGAGGCGCACAGGCAGCGTGCCCGGACAAAAAAGTAAAAAGGTAAAGCTGCAGACCGGTCATGAGATCGCAGAAATCAGAAAAGAACGCAGAAATCAGAAGAGGACACAGAAATCAAAAAAGAAAAAAGCCGCAGGGGCGGCGGAATGAGAGGGGAAAAATGAAAGCAGGATTCATAGGACTGGGGAATATGGCGACGGCCATGATCGGCGGAATGCTGAAAAAGAAGATTTTGGAGCCGGAAGATATCATCGGCTCCGCAAAGACAGAAACTACGGTGGAAAAAGTTAAAAATGAATTTAACATAACAACCGTTCTTGACAACAAAAAGGTGGCCGAGGAGGCTGAGATCCTTTTCCTGGCGGTGAAGCCTGTCTTCCTGGATGAAGTCATCGAAGAAATCCGGGACGCGGTGAGCCCCGAAACGCTGGTGGTCAGCCTGGCGGCAGGAAGATCACTGGATTATTTGAAGAAGGCCTTCGGCAGACCGGAGTTAAAGTTCATCCGCTGTATGCCGAATACACCGGCTCTGGTGCTGGAGGGCTGCACCGGCGTCTGCGCCGGGAAAGAGGTCTCAGAGGGGGAGCTTGACATGGTGTTAAAGCTGCTCTCATCCTTTGGCAGGGCAAGCGTGGTGCCGGAGCGGCTGATGGATGTGGTGGTCGGCGTCAGCGGCAGCGCCCCGGCATATGTGTTCCTGTTCATTGAAGCTATGGCTGATGAGGCTGTGGCAGAGGGAATGCCCAGAAAGCAGGCCTACGAGTTTGCGGCACAGGCGGTTTTGGGCAGTGCGAAGCTGGTCCTGGAGACCGGGAAGCATCCCGGGGAGCTGAAGGATATGGTCTGCTCTCCCGGGGGTACCACGATCCAGGCGGTAAAGGTGCTGGAGGAGAAGGGACTGAGGGCGGCTGTCATGGATGCCATGGAGGCCTGCATTGCCAGATCCCGCGAGCTGTAAGGCTTAATTTTCGCCGGGTGCCGCGGTACAGGGCACATTTTTTCCCGATGCTTGACATTCTTTTTTAATTCTGCTATGATATCTCCGTAATAATTGTAACAACTTCGTAATATCTTTATTAAGAAATTGGAACAAATCTTAATAAAACTGAGTTGTTGGCATTTTATTGTGGAGGGAAAAATGAGAAAAAGCAGAAGGTTATCTGCTGCAGCTTTGGGACTGGCTATGATGCTTGTCTGCCTGCTGCAGTCGAATATGACCGTTCAGGCAAGCACCAATAGCTATCTGGAAGAGCTGCGGGGGGGAGTCACGGTAGTGCTTGAACCCGGTACCCAGAACGTGGCGGAGATCGTAAGTGCCACCGCGAAAGAATTGAATCTCGACCTGAGTGCTGCACAGGAGAAGAAGGATGAGACGGGAACGCTCGTCATGGCGAATGTAAAGGATGCTCTGAATGTGCGCAGCGATGCGTCGCAGGATGCGTCCAAGGTCGGCAAGCTGTATAAGGACTGTGGCGGAACAGTCCTGGAAAGAAAGGACGGATGGACCAAGATCCAGTCGGGAGCCCTCGTGGGCTGGGCGTCGGATCAGTATCTCCTCTTTGATGACGAGGCGCTTGCCCTTGCAAACGATGTGGGTAAGATGATCGCAATCATTGACACGGAGAGCCTCCGCGTCAGAAAAGAGCCCAGCGCGGAGGACGGCGTAGGTATTTACGGACTGCTCCCCAAGGGAGAGATCGTGGAAGTGATCAGCCAGGACGAGGAGACGGGCTGGGTCTGCATTGATTATGACGGACAGGACGGCTATGTCTCCGCAGAATTTGTAAAGCTTGATTTCCTGATCGACTCCGGAGAGACCATGGAGGAGATCAATGCCAGAGAGGAAGCCGAAAAGGAGGCAAAGCGCCATGTGAATTACGGCGCGTACACCACAGATGCGGACACCACACTGCTTCTGGCTGCCCTGATCCAGTGCGAGGCAGGCGGCGAAAGCTATGAAGGCCAGGTGGCGGTCGGCGCGGTTGTCATGAACCGTGTGAGAAGCTCGGCTTACCCCGACAGTATCCATGGTGTGATCTACGCATCCGGTCAGTTTACCCCCGCCATGAACGGCAAGGTAAATACCGTGTATGAGTCCGGCAAGATCAAGGAAAGCTGTGTCAGGGCAGCAGAGGAAGCCATCGCAGGCACCTCAAATGTGGGCTCCTGCACTCACTTCCGCCGCAACAACGG
>CAYPSH010000166.1:0-1257 GCA_964413445.1 uncultured Acetatifactor sp. | reverse complement strand
CTGTGACAGAAATAGATTGCTGAAATGCGGTTATCTGGTGTATACTCATGATAACAAACAATTTCGGAAGGGGGAGCAGGCAGATGAAGGAGATAATGATTTTCTGGCTGGTGCTGCTGATCGTCACTATCGTGGCAGAGATGCTGACGCTGGGGCTCACATCCATCTGGTTTGCAGGCGGTGCGCTGGTTGCCATTCTGGCGGCGATATTACATGCGCCGGTCTGGCTGCAGGTGGTTTTGTTTTTCCTGGTATCTTTGCTGCTGCTGTTCTTTACAAGACCTGTGGCTGTGAAGTATTTCAACAAAGACCGGGTGAAGACAAATGTGGAGAGCATGATCGGCAGGCAGGCTGTCGTCACCGGGGAGATCGACAATCTGCAGGGGATCGGACAGGTGACCATAGGCGGTCAGGAGTGGACTGCCAGGAGTGTTGACAACAGCATCCGCATTCCGGTGGGAAATGTTGTGGATGTGGTGGCGATCAACGGGGTCAAGCTGATCGTGCAAATTGATGAACAGATGAAACGGGTGAACCCGGGCGGACAAAGACGGCAGATCCCGGAGCCGATGAGCGTTTCCGAGATAGAGGAGGCGGAGGAGGGCGATGAATAGCCCTCGCAGGGGCACAGGGAGGCGCTGTGCCGGATGTAAGACAACAAAAAATAAAAGGTACCGTAAAACGGTGCGGAAAGAGGTAGGCTTATGTTGATGTTTCTGGTTGCGGTAATTGTTCTGATTCTTCTGGTCCTGGTATCCTGTTTCAAAATCGTGCCTCAGGCGCAGGCATTTGTGATCGAGCGCCTGGGCGCTTATCAGGGAACCTGGGGGGTGGGTTTCCATGTGAAGGTTCCTTTCATCGACAAGGTGGCGAGAAGAGTCAACTTAAAGGAGCAGGTGGCGGACTTCCCGCCCCAGCCCGTGATCACAAAGGATAATGTCACCATGAGGATCGACACGGTGGTATTCTATCAGATCACAGACCCCAAGCTGTTCACCTACGGCGTTGAAAATCCCATGATGGCGATTGAGAATCTGACGGCGACCACCCTTCGTAACATTATCGGCGATCTGGAGCTGGATCAGACGCTGACCAGCCGCGAGACCATCAACACAAAGATGCGGGCGGCTCTGGACATTGCCACAGATCCCTGGGGCATCAAGGTAAACCGTGTGGAGTTAAAAAATATCATCCCTCCCGCCGAGATTCAGAACGCCATGGAGAAGCAGATGAAGGCCGAGCGTGAGCGCCGTGAGG